>NZ_CP019608.1 GCF_001998865.1 Tessaracoccus flavescens | reverse complement strand
ACCTCGCAGGCGCAAGCGCAGGTATGACCCACCGGGGATCGTCGTCTCGTCCAGGTCGAGGGGGTTGTCGGCGTCGCGGTCCAGGCGTGTTGAGCACATGCGGTAGATGTTCGATCCGCCGTAGACGAGGCCCATCATGCGTCGCCCCCTCAGCGAGTCGAAGCCATGCTCGAAGTCGGGCCATCCCGCCTGGATGCTCGGGAGGTCGAGGGGGACGTCTCGACTCAGGGCGGGCAGGTCTTCGAGGGTGATGACGTCGATCCGACCTAGGGCGTGACGGTCTGGGCAGTTGCTCATGCGTTAGGTCTAGCGAAGATTTTGGAGGGTATTCAAGCCCTCGGGTGAGATGTGCACAAACGGTCGTTATGGGCGGGCGTGGCTTCACTCTTCTGCCGATGAGCGGACGTTCCATGCTTCGCAACATGGAAAAGATAGGCGACATAAGAACGGCGCGAGAGGGCAAAGACTTCGCAATGCCGACTGGCGCCGTTTACGGCACCTACAGTACATGCTGTGACGCTGGCAGCCAACACCTTCGACGAGCGGGTGATAGCGCGCCTACTCGAGTTCTCCGACGACAGCACGCCTTGGTCACGGCGTCTGTGGCAGCCAGGGACCGTTCTGATCGCCCGCGAGCTTCTCGAAGCCGGCGACCCGGCGATGAGCGCGAGTGAGCGCGCCCTTTCGACGCTTCAGGACGAGTTGATCGCTCGAGTCATGCTTGATCCGGCGGTCAGTTCACCGACGGATCGCAGCGCAACTAGGAAGATGCTGACCGTCCCAGTCTCGTCGTTGGTGAAGCCGGGGCATTCATGGCACGTCTTGAACGCCTGGGCCGCCACGACCAGGGCCGAGTATCTTGCCAACTGGGCGATGGCCCTGGGCAACGGGATGGGGCTTCCAAGCGCAGAATGCACAGCCCGCTTGCTTGCAGCACACCTGTTTGACGAGGGCTTCAGCAGGAAGTACGTACACCGGTGGCTGACCTACCGAATCAAGCACTCGGGTGACGTTCACACGCTCGCGAGTATGTGTCTTGAACTACATTCGCAGCTGGTCACTGGGCCGAAACCGCTTGAAGTGCTTGTACCGCTTGCAGCCCATGTACCCATGCCGCGACCCGTCCCAGCAGGATGGCTGACGTCCGATCAGGTCCGCGACTGGCGTGCCGCAAACGTTCCGGGGTGGAGGCCCATCCGACAGCACGGCGCCGTGCTGTTGACGGTCGAAGCCTTGGATATCTACGCCGCCACTGACATCGCTCGCGACCGGCTGACGGCCATCCGTGACCGTTTCCGGGTCGGGGGGCGCCGCGAGATCTCCCCAGCGGCAGAGATGTGGGTCGCGGGTGTGACAGCATCACAGCCCACTGAGGCGCCATCACGTCGAGTTCAGGTGTACGCCTTCGAGCGTCAATCTGCACTCTGGAGCCACTCAGTGCGCCCAGACATAGAGGCGGCAATGGAGTTGATGGCACCGCTGGAGCGAGGACCTGCACCAGCAGCAACGACAGGTGCTTGGGCGGCCGTGGAGAGCCTGCTGGTCGGACCGGGCGATGACGCGAAACACCTCGCGGCCGATCGTCTCGCGCTCATTCTGGCTGGAGGACATTTGAGAGCCGAGTTGACCAGTCTGGCCTGGGCACACGCTAAGTCTGCTTGTGATGCTCTGGCGTCCGAGTTGCAGAGGCTGGAGACCAATCAGGAGCGCGCCGAGCGAACCTTGGCGCACCTTGTCAGCGGAGACGATCTGACTCTTGCCAGGCCTGAGGACCGCCACGCACTTGATCGTGTGCAGGCAGCTTTGAGTGATCCATACAGATACGTCGACCTTGTGCGCCGCTCCGTCGAGCCCGCCCTTCGAGCGCTATATAGGCAGCGAAACCTGCTGTCTCATGCTGGGGGCACAGCAGGCGTCGCCATCAAGCCAACACTCGAACGCGCTGCACCGCTCGTTGCGGCCGGCATGGACAGGATCGTCCACGTGGCACTCACGGGTGGCCAATCAGCGCTGGAACTGGCAGCCCTGGCGCGTGTACGTCATGAAGCGCTGAGAGGTCGCCCCGCTGCGTTAGCGCTGAAAGTCTTGGAGATTTGACCTGCTGTGGAGGCGAGCATGCGAGCTCGTGCCGCGGCCCGAGCGGTGCGTCGTACCGCGCCGCCTGTCTGGCTGACGCAAATGTCCGCTCATGCCGCGGGTCGTGCGGGTTGCTGTGGTGGTTGGTGGTGTTGGCAGGCACAGTGCCGGAACGGGTACTCCCGATTGGCTTTGCTGTCGATGCAGTCCTCGACGTGGTGCGGATGCCGGCAGGGTTTGCATGTCGTGCGTCAGACTTAGTGGCAGGGCCGTTATGTAGGTCCTGAAGGAGAGTCCGACATGGGAAGACCGCCAGTGATTCCGGTGGAGAAGAAGACCAGGATTGTGTTGAGCATCCTGGCTGGAGAGATGACGATCGCTGAAGCTGCGCGGCGGGAGAAGGCCGGGTGCGCCGTAAACGGTCGTTTCTGGTCGACGAGGACGGCCAATCAAAGCTGCGAGGTTCTGAGCGGTAAATGGCGTGCCGAAACCCCCACCGAAACCCAAACCGCCCGAAACCACCTACGGAGCGTTTTCGGCTGAACTGGTAGAATCGAAGAGCCCACAGAACAGGAGCAGACCATGACTGCCGCCAGCAGCACGGCGTCACGTCCAAGGGTGACAATGGGCCGAGAAGGAGGCGAGAACCATGCCGTATCAGGGCGAGCTGCTAAGCATCACCGCGTTGCTTGCGCGATCGCTGGCTGAGCCTGACCAGGTCAGCACCGATCGAAGCCTGCGGCATGACGCGGCCTCCAACGCGCTGTTGGGCACCCGCTTGCTTGCCCAGGGCGAGGACCTCGCTGAGGTGTGGCGCCTGGCTGTGGTGCAGACCCTCGACGACTACACCTCAGCGCTGAAGCGTGGGGGAGTGGAGCTGGCGCAGCGCGTGTTCGGCCGAGAGCCAGCGTCGACGCGGTCGGCCGAGATCGACGCGGCCTTTGCTTCGTTGGCTGAGTATCTGGCTGAACGTGATGGCTGGGTAGTGCCGGAGTGGGCGTCCACGGCCTCGACAGTGGCGCGGTGGTACCCCGGTGTTCCGGGGATCTTCCGCGGCGATGCCGACCGGGAGAGCCCGCCGGCGTTCCGCCGGCGCGGGATCTTCATCACTGACTCGTCGCTTGCTCGAGCATGAGCAGCGACAGCGTCGAGCTCGGCTCTGAGCAGCTGCGTGGGCTGTTTGAGGAACTTTCGGAGAGTCTCAGAGAGCGCAACCACCAGGCGCAGCTGTTCGTCGTAGGTGGGGCCGCGATGGCACTGGCCTATGACGATCGCCGCATGACCCGCGACGTCGACGCCGCGTTCGTCCCAGCGCGGGAGGTCCGTGAGATCGCGGCAGAGGTGGCGCAGCGTCACGACCTCGACCCGGACTGGCTTAACGACGGCGCGAAGGGTTTCATGCCCGCGGTGGAGGACACACCCCAGACTGTCTTTGAGTCCGAGAGCTTGGTTGTGCAGGTTCCCTCCGCAGAGTTCCTCCTGGCGATGAAGCTCCACGCCTCGCGTGTCGACCGAGACCTCGACGACGCCGCAGTGCTCTTCGTCAAGGCCGGCTATCGCACGCCGGAGCAAGGTATGGATCTTCTGGCTCGGAGCTACCCGCCATCAAGGCTCCTCCCGAAGCACAACTACTCGGTGGCGGAGGTAGCGGAGCGTGCAGCTGCTTTGAGGGCGACTCAGCTCGAGGATGCCGGTCGGGAGCAAGCACTTCGCGCACGTCGCCCGGCTCTGCAGGCGATCCGCGAGACGATTCAGCGGATCGAGCAGCGCAACGACCTCACCGGTGACCAGCCGCGCCACCGCACCGAGCGGGAGGCTCGCGGCCGTGACGAGTTGGGGCGTGAGTTGTGACGAAGATCGGTTACGCCCGGGTCAGTACCCGGGAGCAGAACCCGCAGGCACAGGAGGCCGAGCTCCGCGCGGCCGGAGCGCATCGGGTGTTCGTCGACCACGGCGAGTCGAGCAGACGCTCCGATCGGCCGCAGTGGTTGGCGTGCCTGGACTACCTACGGCCCGGGGATCAGCTGCTGATCCGGGCATTGGATCGGATCGCCGGCACGGAACTGATGGCGATCGAGATCCTGCATGACCTAGGACGGCGCGGTGTCAGCGTAAAGAGCCTGACCGAGCCGGCCTTGGATGTGGACACGTCGACGCCAGCCGGGCAAGCGTTCGTGGGAATCATGGCGGTGTTCGCTCAGTTCCGGGTAGACCAGATCCGTGCCAACACAAGACGAGGCCTTGAGTACGCGCGAGCTCAAGGCCGGGTCGGCGGCCGCCCCACCGTGATGACACCGGAACGAGTGGAGCAAGCGAACCGGATGCGCGAGGAGGGGGCAAGCATCAGCTACATCGCCAAGGTCCTCGACGTCGGAGCCAGCTCCGTCTCCCGCGCCCTCCGTCAGCGGGACAGCTCTTCGGCCACCTAGTCGGGCCGTCGGGTCTGATTTGCCTGGTCCATCCATACAGGCCATCGGTTGTCGTCCTCAGCCATGTGCTCACCGGGCTTCGGGACAAGGTCGTAGTGCACCCAACCCTCGATCGGCAGAGCGGACGCAGCTCTGAGGCGGTGGATCCCCTCTAGGCCATTCCGATTGTTATAGGTCCGACCCCGTTCGGCGTCGCTCATCGGTTCGGCTTCGAACGCGCGGGCTTCGTGTCGCCACTTCTCAAGCTCGTCCGGCTCAAGACGTTTCGGGCCGTCGCCGTGGTTGTGAATCTGCCAGGCTTGCCCCTGGGCATCCCTGAACCGGCAGTAGACGTCGACGCGAGCTGTCTCGTCGGCTCCTGAGAACACCCGAGCGGCTGCCCAGAACTCCGCGCCTGGCGGCATAGGACCAAGCTCCTTCGGGCCGAACGTTGCACAACCGGACGTGACCTTGACCATCAGGTCACGGATGGGTTCCTGGCCAGCGTTGAGCACTGTTGCCATCACGTCCACGCCGACGAACGGGAGGTCCTTCTCCCAATCTTCGTCCACCGTAGGATTGCTTGCCGCAGCCTCGACTCGGCTCGTGATTGAACGGAGCGGGACGGTCACGGCGTCGACGACGACAAGACGGGCTTGCCGCAGCTGTTGTTTCTCGGCCGCGGCCTTGTCCCGGTCGCGTTCGAGCTGGACCATTGCCATGGCGCTGAAGGCTGCCCAGCCCGCAAACCCGGCCGCGACTACGGCCACGATACTGGCGATCACAGCCTGAGCCTATCGGCCACCGATCTAGCCAAACAGCGGGTCCTGTAGTTGGTCTCCAAGGGGGGAACCGGCAGCTGCCGCCAGGTCGAGGTCTTCGCCCTGGAGCGCTGCTTCGCGGAGGGCGATTGCGCGGCCGCGGGCTCCGCGTTTGTCGCGGAGGGGTGATCCGATGGTGTGTCGTCGTTCGGACCATTCGAGGGTGTTTTCGTGGATGGTTCCGGGGATCCAGTGGTCTGGGTTTTGGCAGGAGGGTTCGTCGCAGATGTGGCGGAGGACGTTGGCGTCGTCCAGGTGCTTGATGCCGTGGAGGTGTGCGTAGCCGAAGCGGTGGGCGATCATGACGAGGTCGCGGCCGTCGGGGAGTGTGCCGACCCAGAAGCGGCCCTGGCCTTTGCCGCTGATCGCGCCGGTCCAGACGCGACAGCCGGCGGCGGTGGTCCCGGTCGAGATGAGTGATTGGTAGCGCTTGACTGTTCTTGGGTTGGTCAGTGCTGCGCTCAGTAGTTCGAGGCGGCTCTTACTGAGCCGGTTCTTCATCGGTGCGTTCCTTGCTGGTGCTCTTGGTGCGCTTCCGCAGCGCTCGCACTTCCGATTCTGAGATTGAGCACAGCTGCGCAATGGCGGCGGTCTGTTCTCCAAGAGTGCCGAGTTGTTCGATCACCTGTGCCTTGGCGTTCTCCGCTTCCTCGAGCGCGTAGCGCGCGGCCTCAGCCGCGTCGGATGCTTCGTAGAAGCCCTGGGCGGCCGCGAGAATCTCTTTGTCGCGTGCCACCCGCTCCGCGTCACGTCGAGCCTTCGCCTCACGAGCCCGCTCGCGTGCACTGACCTTGGTCATCGTCTCTCCAATCCCTTGAGTGCAGTCCAGGCTACGCCCTGAACAGGTCGCCCAGTAGTGCGTGGAGTAGTTCACGACACCTAACGCCGCTTTGCGTCTCAGTTTGACGGCTGGGAATTTGGACACACCTCTTGCACTCTGGGATGTACCCTTGTCCTATGCGCGTTCAGTGGTCGGGGGCTGAGGTGAGGCCGGTATGACTGCCTCCCTGCATAAGCTCTCGGCCGGTGACGGCTACACGTATCTGACGAAGCAGGTCGCTGCGCTGGATCACACCGACCTGGGTAGGCAGGGCCTCTCTGCGTACTACGCGGAGAAGGGGGAGTCCCCGGGGCGCTGGATGGGCCAGGGTTTGGCCGGTCTGGCGGTGGCTGGTGACTCGTTCGCGGTGGCGGTCGGGTCGGTGGTTGACGAGGCTCAGATGATGGCTTTGTTCGGGTCGGGTCGGCATCCTGAAGCTGACAGGATCGAGGCGGCGGCGCTCCAGGGTGGGGCTTCGAAGGATGCGGCGCTTCGGTTGTCGCAGCTGGGTCGGGTGTTCCAGGATGGCTCGACTGGTGAGTTCCAGCGGCAGTTGGCGGCTGAGTATCGGGGGTGGAATGAGGAGCGTTCCCTCCCGTCGAGGGCAGAGATTCCCGAGGACGTGCGCGCCGGCATCCGGACGCAGCTGGCCTTGAAGACGTTCGTCAAGAAGCATGGCCGGGAGCCGCTGACGACCCAAGAGTTTGACGGGCATCTGAAGCGTGAGATGCGCGGGGACGGGAGCCGTTCCTGCGCCGGTTACGACCTGACGTTCAGCCCGGTGAAGTCGATCTCGACGCTGTGGGCTGTGGCACCACGCGAGGTCGCGGAGGTGATCGAGGCGGCGCAGGCCGAGGCGGTGGCGGAAGCGGTGGGCTGGCTTGAGAGCGAGATGACGTTCACCCGGCGTGGGATGCGCGGCGTTAGGCAGGTGGAGACCAGGGGGTTGTTGGCGGCCGCGTTCGTGCACCGGGACAGCAGGGCTGGTGACCCGGACCTGCACACGCATGTGGCGATCAGTAACAAGGTCCAGGCGGCCGAGGATGGGGCGTGGCTTGCCCTCGATGGCCGCGAGATATTCCAGGCGACGGTGGCGGTGTCGGAGCGTTACAACTCCAGCATGGAACGGATCCTCGCCCGGGAGCTTGGGGTTGAGTTCGTGGAGCGGGCATCGGATTCCGGGCGTCGCGGGATCCGTGAGATCGCCGGTGTCTCATCGGAGTTGATGGGGGAGTGGTCGAAGCGGCGCTCGTCAATCACCGCTCGCCAGGCCGAGCTGGTCGCGGAGTTCGAGGCCCAGCACCATCGCCCGCCGACACCGGTTGAGACGCTCGCTCTGGCGCAGCGGGCAACGCTGGATACTCGCGCCGAGAAGCATGAGCCGAGGTCGCTCGAGGAGCAGCGAACCCAGTGGCGGCAGGAAGCTGAGAGGGTCCTTGGCGGGGGTGCGCGGGTCGATGAGATGACCCGCGGAGCGATCGGGCGGGGGCGAGAGACGGTGTCGATGAGTGAGGCCCTGGTCGCGCAGCTTGCCGTCGACGTCGTGCGCACTGTCGAGGGCGATCGTGCATCCTTCCACCGCCAGCACGTCTTGGCTGAGGCCGAGCGCCAAGCACGCACCGCCGGCGTCGACCACGCCGACTATCGGGTGCTGGTGGAGCAGGTCACAGCACGAGTTCTGCAGGAAGCGGTGCCTATCGGGGTGGAGCACCAGGAGCCTGAGAACGTACCGGTGGAGCTGCAGCGCAGTGACGGCACATCGCAGTACCGGAGGGTTCATGCGCAGCGCTACACCACCAGCAGAGTGCTGGAGGCGGAGCAGCTGATCAAGGCAGCGGCGAAGACATCGGGTGGGGCCGTGATCCCGCAAAGCTCGGTCGACCTGGCCCTGCTTGAGGCCACCGCGAACGGGGTCGAGTTGAACCCCGCACAGGCCCGGCTGGTCAGTGAGTTCGTTACCTCGCCGGCGCGGGTGCGGTTGGCGCTTGCCCCGGCCGGGACGGGCAAGACCACCGCCATGGGTGTGATGGCTTCGGCTTGGCGCGATGCGGGGGGCAATGTGGTTGCCGTGGCCCCGACCCACGTTGCCGCTGACTCGTTGAAGGAGTCGATGCGGGCCGAGGGCGGGACGATCGCGTCGCTGAGCTGGGCTCTGGAGACGGGATCACCTTTGCCAGCGTGGGCGGCGGCGCTTGATGCCGCGTCGCTGGTGGTCGTCGACGAGGCCGGGATGGCTGGCACGTTCGATCTAGCGAAGCTGGTGGAGTTCACCCTCAGCAGGGGCGCGTCGGTTCGCCTGGTCGGGGACAACCAGCAGCTCGCGGCCGTCGCAGCTGGTGGCGTACTGAGAGATCTCGCGCAAGACGACGCGGTCGACGTCGTGAGCCTGGATGAGGCGATGCGGTTCGTCGACAAGGCCGAGGGCCGTGCGACGCTCGCGCTGCGGACCGGTGACGTCGAGGCCCTGGGGTTCTACGCCGATCGGGACCGGCTGCACAGCGTCGCGGAGACCAGCGCCGAGCATGTCGTGTTCGAGGCGTGGAAGTCCGACCGCGCCCGCGGTTGGGAGTCGTTGATGCTGGCCGCAAGCAACGAGCAGGTCAGCGCGCTCAACGCCATGGCACGCCGCGACCTGGTCGCGGCCGGGGTCGTGGTCGACGGCCAGGTCGTGCAGCTGCGCGACGGGAACCAGGCAGGTGTCGGGGACCGGATCGTGACCCGATCCAATGACCGCCGGCTCAGCGTCAGCGCAACCGACTGGGTCAAGAACCGTGACCGCTGGGAAGTCCTCGACGTCACCAGCGGCGGTGACCTGGTCGTCAAGGGCGACCGGCACCAGCAGGTGGTGACCTTGCCGGCGGACTACGTCGCGGCCCACGTCGAGTTGGGCTACGCGTCGACCGTGCATTCGGCTCAGGGCATGACCGTCGATTCCAGCCACACGATCTTGTCTGGCGACGAGAGCCGGCAAACGCTCTACGTGGCGATGAGCCGCGGCCGGCACGAGAACCATGCGTGGGTGACCACCGGGGCAGCTGAGGAGAGCGAGCGCTGGCTCTCCACCACGCAGCCGCCCACGCCCACCGAGGTCCTCGAGGGAGTGCTCCGCCGTGATGGGCAGGCCGTCTCGGCTACCGGTCAGGTCACGCTTGCCGCTGACCCAACTCACCGTCTGGCACACGACGCCCTCGTGTGGCAGGACAGCCGTGCCGAACTGCTCGCCACCAACCTTCCCGTCGAGGATCGGGCACGGATCGAAGCGCACCTTCAGGGTGTGGTCACCGGCGCCGACAGGTCCGGTGCCTACGCAGAGCTGACAGCGCAGCTGTTCACGCTCCAGCTCCAGGGGAAGGACGCCGTCGCGCTGTTTGACGCCGAGCTTGCCGCCAACCCGGTGGAGGATGCCCGCAATGTGGCAGCCGTGATGAGTTGGAGAATGCAGCGGCTTGTCCCGTCGAGCCAGGGGCCGCTTCCGTGGCTGCCCGGGCTCCCGGAAGGGCTCCAGGTCAACGACCAGTGGCAGGCGCATCTGGCAGCGCGGGCCCAACGGATCAGCGAGACCACCGAGCAAGTCCGGGCTGGCGTCGACGGCTGGGTCCAGGACCCTGACACAGCCCCGCGATGGTCGAAGCCATTCCTCCAGGATCCTCGACTGGTCCAGGACCTCGCCGTGTGGAGGGCCTCCTTCGACGTGCCGGAGACCGACCTGGCCCCGATGGGCACAGCGTCGGTGTTCGCGGCCGCCGGACAATGGCGAGACCAACTCAACGATCGTGTGGACCAGGCCACCGGTCCGCAAACCTCGGCCTTGCGGGTGCCTGACCCGGTCGCCGGTGATCCCTACTGGCAGGTCGTTCGTCGACGTCTCGACGCCTACGCACAGGCAGGGCACCCGGTTGAGGCCGCCGTCGACGACGCCGTCCAGGCTGGGCCGCTACCGGTCGAGCATCCCGCGGCCGCGCTCTGGTACCGGGTAGAGAGCCGCCTCATTGAGGGGCAAGATGCGTTGTCGACATCGGGCCAGCTGCCCGAGGTACCAAACGACCCCTACCGATCACCGAAACGTCCTAGGCAAGTCGTCGTCGACCAGGCGAGGGCAGCCCTCGACAGAGCCAACCAGCTGGCCGTCAACCCAACCCATGAACGCCCGCGCCAGGCAGAAGAGTCGACCCACGAACGCGGACACAGTCGAGAAGTCTAGGGACTTGAGGCTCAGCCCCGACGTCCACCTTGAGTACTAGCAGCGGGTCGGCTTGATCCTGGGAGAACCCCCGATCGGTTCACCTGTAAACTGGAGACGAGGCTACATCACTGTGAACGGCGCTCCGCGTCGCGATGGAGAGCCTTTGACTCCCGCAACAATCTTTGCATCTCCTTGACGACATCTGGCGCACTGCGTCCATACACCACCGAACAATCGATGTCGTGGCCGCCGTTGCGTCTTATACGAAGACCCACGCCGCCCCCGAATCGAAAGTATAGCAGCGGTCTGACGTCGTTCGAGAGTTCGATTGACCGGATAGACCAGACATTAATTGAGCGAGTCCAATATACCCCTCGATAGATCAACCGCTCACCCGAAAACCTAAGGCCTGCAGTAGCGGCTCGCAGCACAAGCAAACCTGCCACGATCAACCCAACATAGACTCCCCACGGAGGGGAATCAGCCAGACTCGAAGCTAAGCCTATAAGGACTAATAGCGGCAACGCCCCCCCCAGTAATCGACCCGCTACTGTCGCACGGTTTCTCACCGCCGCCTCGACGAGTAACTCCTCTTTCCTCCCTCGTAAGCAAGCGCTAGTCCCGTCCCAGCGCCCCAGCCCGCCATCTCTTTACCGACGCGCTTTCGCTTGTACGGATATTTAGGTTTTGGCTTATGCTTCATCTGTTTCCAACTTCGACTGCCCTTGTTTGCCTTCTTGGCCGCCCTATAGGCCTGGTTATATGCTCGCCCCATCGCTCGACTGGCCGCGCGGCCGACCGCAAGGCCCGCCACATCCATCGCTGCGTCAGCCCACTTCCCCTGAGATATATTCGAGACGAGGCTAACGGCAGAACAGGCAGTCCCCAAAGCTCCGACCCCGAACATGCAGACTGTCTTAAAAGCCCTGCTATTTGTGACCCTGTGCAACGCCTTTCGGGTGGCACCAAATGCCTTTCGCCAGCTCCATTTTTTCTTCTTTTCCCCGGAGATGTCTTCTGAGTTTATGGGGTCGTTAGGGTAGCTGTAGGCGGTGTCGTTGCCTCCGTAGATGGGGTCGATACTGGTGAAGAGTGCGGTGGCGGGGTTGTAGAGGCGGGCTCCCATGAGGAGGAGTCCGGTTGTGGTGGTGGTGCGTTGTTTGGCTCCGAGCCAGCCGTATCCGTTGCCTGCAGCTCCGGTGGTGCCTGTGGGTTGGGGGGTGTGGGGTTGTCCGTATTCGGTGTAGCGGGTCCAGGAGTCGATCCCGTCAGCGACCGCATTGGGGGTGTTGATGGTGATGGTTGCTGCGACGTCACCGCGGGGTGTGACGATCGCGAGTTCGCCGCGGGTGTTGGCCTGGTCGGTGATGATGGACATGGACAGGTCGTCGGCGACGAGGTCGGTGTAGACGGTCGTCGCGAGCGCTCCACCGCTGTTGGTGGTGATCCAGGCTGGGTTGTCGGAATCGTCGGTGTAGTGGTTGGTCACTGTTGTGGTGACCGCGCCTGATGTGGTGGTGGTCTGTGTCGCACGTCGCCCGGCAGTGTCGAGCCCGTAGGTCAGGGTGGTGCCGTCTTGGGTGATGCTGCGGGCGGAGTCATCGTCGTAGTAGCCCAGGGCGATGTCGCCGTTGTTGGGGTTGGGTGCGTCGACGGCGGGGATGGTGAGTTGCCGTCCGAGCTGGTCGTAGCTGTAGCTGCTGGTGCCGCTGGTTAGGGGTCGGTCGGCTGTGTCGTAAGTCCAGCTAGTGGCCGGGTTGGTGTTAGTGCAGGTTTCCTGGCTGGTTTCGCTGGCACCGAGCCTGTTGCCTCGGTTGTCGAAGGTGTAGTTGCGGGTGGTGCACTGGTCCTGGGTGGTGTCGCTCACTCGGGTGAGGCGACCGGCTTTGTCGTAGCTGTATCGGACGTCAGCGGTCGTGGCTTCGGCGAGCGCTCCTGCGGTGACTTCGGGGCTGATTTCGGAGATGATCTGGCCGGAGGCGTTGGCGGTGATGCTCCAGGCGAACCATTCGGTGAGCCCGTCGGGGCCGGGGCCCTTGTACTGCTGGTCGACGAGTTCACCTGTCAGGTCATAGCTGGTTTCGCGCTGGATTCCTGCGGGTAGCTTTTCGAGCACGAGCTGGCCGGTAGCGTCGTAGGCGGCCTGTGCAGTGGTGGTGAACGTGCCGACGGTGGTTTCGGTCTTGGTCAGCAGTCCGCGATGCTCGGTGTTGCCGTTGGCGTCAGTGCCGTCGTAGGTGTTGGTCGTGGTCGACTTCGGGGTAACCACCTTCGCCACGTCACCGAGGGCGTTGTAGACGGTGGTGGTGGTTTCGGCGGTTCCGCCGTTGGCGGGGGTGATGGTGTAGGTCAGTTGCCGTCCCCATGTGTCGTAGGTCATCGCGGTCGACCCTGTCGAGGAGGTGGTGCCGGTGACCTGGCCGAGGTTGTCGTAGCTGGTCGTGACCGCTGGCACGGGCTCCGAGCTGGTCAGGCCAGTGACGCTGGTCGTGACCGTCACAGGCCGCGCCTTCGTATCGAAGGTAGTTGTCTCGGTGCGGGTCACTTGGCCGGAGATATCTTGCTGGGTGGCGGCGGCACCGTGCCACTGGTAATCCCGATGCATCGTTACCGGGATGGGGGTTCCGGACGGCTGTGCAGCAGGGCCTTCCTTGCAGACGTAGCCGGCCCACTTCGGCTGGTTACCGCAGGCCGCGTCGCGGCTGTTGGCACCGGCGGACCAGAAGATCGTCGCCCTGGTGCCCGGATCGCTGGAGCCGGAGCCGGGTTGACGTTGCTCAACGATGCGGCCTTGAGCGTCGTAACGCGTCTCTTTGCGGATGTCGGCCGAGTCGATCTCGGCGTTGCCGTTCATGTCGACCGTGGTGGAGGTCGCTTGCTTGAGTTCCCAGCCGGTCTTGTCACCTGTGTCGAGGGCTGCGTAGCCGGTGAAGCTGGTCGACAGGGTTTCCACCACGGTGCCGTCGAGGCGTTCCGCGGTGACGGTCTCGGTGGTGGCCAGCGACATACCGGGCTCGGGTGCGCCTTGGTCGTAGATGGTGGCGGCGTGACGGCGCAGCATCTCCGGGGCCGTGGCCCCTTCGGCCAGGATCATCGCAGCCGGGGAATAGACATCAGTGACCAGGGTCCGGGCCGGCACGAGCACGGTGGTGCCGTCGGCGGCTTTGATGTCGGTCTGGTTGTAGACCGTTTTGGTGGCTGCGGAGGCGACATCGGTGTACGCGCTGTTCTCGCCTTTACGGATTTCGGCGGTGGCGCGCGTATCCCAGGCTTCGATCACGTTGTCGGAGGCGTCGTAGATGTTCGCGGTGATCTGCCAATCACCTGCGCCGTAGCGGGCCTCGTGAATGGTGTAGCCCTCCTGGTCGGTGAGCCACACGTCTGCGCGTTTCCACGCCTCGGCCGATGCAGCAGGGGTGGAGGTGATCGGCGCATCGGGCCCGAACACCGCAAATGACGTGGTTGCCGTGCGGGGCAGGTTGTAGTCGTAGGTGGTGAACTGGGCCAGGTCGAGGCCGCCGATGCCGGCGGGGGCGACGTTGTAGACGATCGCCGCCAGCTGCGCTGTTCCGCCCCCAGCGGTAGCGGGAACTGGGCGGGTGACCTTGGACAGTTTCCCGTCCGCAGCGTAGGTGTAGGAGAACGCTGCCTGACCGGGTGGGGTGATCGACGCGAGCTTTGGCTGCGGGTCCGTCCCGGTCCACGTGTAGGTGGTGGTCAGCCCGGTCACAGCATCGGTTTGGCTCGTGAGGCGTCCGGAGGTGTAGGTGTAGGTCGACAGCACCCGATCCGGATCTGTGTTGATCTGAGCAGTGACCGTCGTCAGCCGGGTCGCGGCGCCGGTGCCGGTGTAGGTCAACTTCAGGATTCGGCATCCGTCTTTCGGTGTTCCCGGCACGCAGTCGCCGGTCACGCCATCCGGCAACGGGGCGATGATCGCTGTCACGTAGCCGGCGGTGTTGTAGCGGTACGAGGTCTTCTCGCCGGTCACCGAGTCGGTCACCGAATCGGTGGTGAACTCAGCATCCGCCGCGGCCGAGGTGAGCGTGGGCGCGGTGAACAGGGTCGAAATCCCGTCCTTATCCGTCGCAGTAGCCGAGATTTTCCCTGCGGCGGTTGACACTGTCAGGGTGAGCTCGGAGGCCTCGGAGTCGGGGCCGATCGGCAGGTAGGTGCCTGCCGGGACCGTGGTCGTGGTCCGCGCTGTCGCGTTGGCCGGGGCGAACGGCAACACATCCCCTTCGGCCGACGCCAACACGAGGGTGCCGTCAACCGCTGTGTTGTCTACCAGTTCCATCTCCGAGACCCCTGTGGGTCCGCCGTCGAGGGAGGCGGTCCAGCCGGGACCGTAGATGCTCTGCGGCCCCTCAGCGGGCACAGCCCACGTCGAATGTGTACGCGAGATCGACAGACCCCCACCCGGGGTGGTCAGCTCGGCATCAGTCTCGGTGACTTGCAGCTCACCGGTCCACAACGCCACCTCGCCGGTGGCGACCTCGGTGGTCGGGAACCCTGCCCCGAACGCGTGCGGGACCCGCACGATCTCACGAACATTCGTGTACAGCGGTGCCGTGGTGCCGAAGGTGAACTTCCCCCGAACCTCGATCACCACAGAAACCCGTGACGAGATCGAGGCGGCCTCCAGCGCAGCCTTCATATCAAAGCTTGTGGCGATCTCGCCGCTGGCACCGACGGTTCCGGTGGTGCCGGTGATGTCGCGCCAGGTCTCGCCGGAGCCCTTCACCCGCCACTGCAGAGCGCCAGCAGAGGTCGGAGCCCCCTTGGCCTTCACCGCCACAGCCCCATGCGTGGTCAGCGTCGCGCTGGGTGACAGCAGCGCAGGTTTCCCGTACCCGAAGGCGTAGCTCGTGGTGGCAGAGGCATTACCTACAGGCGACTTCACATATGCGTCGATGCTATGAACACCTTCCGTTCCGCCGATCGCGAGGGAGGCGACGGTCGTGTCGGCCGTGATCTGTGTGAAGGACTTCGTCTGCCAGGCCCCACCATTGACCCGGTAGGTGACAGACGTTGGCGACGAGGCGGTCGCGGTTCCCTGCTTCGCGGTGATGGTGCAGGTTTCCTTCGCCTTGACGGTGGTGCCCCAGGAGCCGTTCCCGGTGGGGCAGGAAATGATCGGCGCATGCGGCTTGGCTGCTCCGTAGCGGACCTCGACGGCGGGACCGTAGTTTGACCAGCCCATCCCGTCACCGGCGGTGGCGCGAATCCACACACTCGAGTTCGCCGGCAGATCCGGCACGCTCGTGCACTTCACCGTCCCACCCGAGGCCGCCGTCCCGCGACACAACTCCGCAGCCGGCGTCAGCGAGGTGGCCGACGTGAAGCGGGAGATCACCGCGGTCACGGTGTCAACATCGGCATCCTTGACCGGAACGCTGATCGTCGGCTTCGCCACACCAATGAACTTCTTCACCCCGCTGCTTGTGGTCGCCGACACAACACCGGCAACCGTCGGCGCTACCGGCATATCCGGTGTCCGGTTGTACCAGACCGTGATCGCCGGCTTGTTCTGTCCCTCAGACGAGTGGAAAATCTTCCAGCCATACGCATTGGTGACGTTCGTTGCACCCAGCATCATCCCGACCTGAGAAGCAGTGGTCGTCGACCAGCCTTGCGCCTGCGCGGTCATGTCGATACTGATCCGAGCCGCCGGACACGACGCCGACTGACCCACCGTCGACGTCGACGTCGCCCGCTTCGCACCCAACGTCGGCTGAGCCGTCCACCGCGACGACGTTGTCGCCAGGCCAGCATCGTAGGCGGCGAATTCTGTCTGCGAACACGTCGACGAGTACGACCCGAACAGTGACAGATTCGCCCGGCGCACAGCGCGCCCCTTGAACAGCGACGCGTCGAAGTTCATAAACGACCGTGCAACCATGCCGGTGCCGTCGTTACCGATCCGCAGATCTGCAGCTGCCGACTTGTCAACGGTGACGCCGTTTTGCACCCACGTATCAAACGACGGAACACCCGAAACACTCTGATACGTCGGGTCGATCACCACCGGGAACACCCGATCCTCAGCTGTCAACCACTCCTGCGACGCGACCACCCCAAGCTCACGCGACGACTCCGCAGCTGCAACCCGAGCAGAGCGGCCCTGCACTGCTGGCGCGAGGTCGAATGCGACATCAGTCTCCGCGCCATGCGCACCCGGCACTTCCGCCGAGGAATCCCACATCGTCGGTGCTGCAAACTCGCCCGCAGCCTCACCCAACTGCTTGAACTCAACCCCGCCCTCAGCGGTAGCAGCCGGCGCTACCTTCGAGCGCAGCTTCGCAGGGAGCACCACCTCGCCAACATCATTGCCATACGTCTCGGACAACAAGTCCGCGGCGTCGGGGGTCTTGACCACCCACAACACCTCGAACCCGCCAGAGCGGACCTCCACCGACGCATCCACCCCCGGCAACACATCCGGATACGTTGCGGTCGGGCCATCCAGCACCGGTGTCGCCAGTGTCACACCTTCGAGCGAGAAGCCGACCTCGCTGTCGCCGCCCTTGTCGAAGACCACCAGCTCATCAGCACCAGTGCCCAGCTCCACATCGACTGGCACAGCCTTCGGCTGGATCGTCCCGTCACTGCGCGCTTCCAGCGTGGTGTCGATATCGCGCCATCCGTCAGCCGCCGTCTCGTCTGGGAAGCGGACCTCACCAAGCGCGGCTTCCTCCTCGACCACACCATCGGGATGGATCCACACCCGCGTGGTCTCCGAACGCTCCGACAAAACCTCCACCCGGACACCCTGTGCCTTCGCCGTCACCGCAGCAGAAGTCCAATCAGGCCGCGACACCACAGCCTCCGGCTCCGGAGTCGGGTCAGCCCACGCCGGACCAAACGCACCCATCCCCACAACCAAAGCCGACGAAACCGCACCCCACAAAGCGCAACGCCAAACCCGCACAACAACCCCTAGAAGGACCGCAGCCAAGCGCCATTGCTTGACAAGTTGCCAAATACTCCCACTACAACACGTCGTAGCGCAAATTCTGCTTCCTTGCGTCATGCCGACTGCCCATTCGGCGTCAGGATCCCCACGAGGTTGTGCCCGGGCTGTGGTGCCGGTGTTTGAATGTGATGATGCGTTCTACTGTGAAGGCCCGGTACTGGTGCCAGCTGAGCGCGTCCCAGCCGGTCGCCTTCGGCCCGGTCATCTCGCAGTAGCCGCTGTAGAGGGCGGCCAACTCGGAGACGATTGCCGGTTCACCCGGCCAACCCTCAAGGATGGTCTGTAGCCGGAACGTGGGGACGAGCCACCCGTTGACCCATTGGTCGAGGTCACGCGACGGTTTGGGCCACTGCATCCGCGGCCGCCGCTCGACCTCGTCGAGCCGCTCGCTGAGGCCCTCGATGGTCGCAGCGATCGAAACCACCAGCTCAAGTAGCTGGTCGTCATCGTCACTCGGCGGCGGTCCTTCTGGCGGTGGTTCTGTGGGCGGTGGTGGCGGAGGTGGAAGGATTTCCGACATCGCGTCGAAGTCTCCTTGAGCGATGCGTGTATCTGCCTCTGTTTGTTCCCGATCGCCGTCGGTCATGGCTGGGCCCTACGGCGGAAGTCGTCCGCGAACCAGCCCTGCACCGACTCCTCGTCGACGCCGGGACGGCCGGTCAGCGGATCCCTCGACAGCCTGGAGGACTCTTGCAGAGGGGTTTCCGTGGCCGGTTCCTTGATGGGTTGCCCGAACAGACGATCCCCGATCGGCTCACGGGCGGGGCCCGTGGCCTTCGCCTTCTTCTTCGTGGGCTTGTAGAACGCGTCGAAGCTTGCGGCGACCTCGTCTGGGACCAGTGCCCGGAGTTTCTTGTCTTCGTACCAGGCGGGGATGACTCCCCGGATGGGCGGGAAGGGGCCGGAGATGATGATGGCCTGGTTCTTCGGCAGCTGACGCAGCATGTGCACGGGGGCGATGTCGAGTTCGTGGTAGCCGTCGGTGACTGAGGTTCCTCGCTCCGAGGTGGAGGTGGAGCGCTGCAGCAGCGAGTCACGGCCGATCTGCTCGGAGAGGTTCTTCAGCGTCGTGTGATCGTTGATCCCGGGGAGGTAGACGGTGGTGAAGTGATTGGAGCGGATGGTGCGGGCCTTAGCCGCTCCGTAGATGTGTTCCTGCTGGCCTTCGTCCTGCCACACCGACAGCACGAGCATCCCTTGACCGGCGCCGGCCGAGGCGAGATAGTCGAGCTTGCGCAAGGGCGCGATGTTGGCGGCCTCGTCAAGCGCCAGGAGCAGCGGGGGATCCAGGGGCAGGCCGACGCGGTGGTAGGCCTGCTCAACGCGCTGGGTGAGCGCGTTGACCAGGGCCTCGTAGATCGGGGTAAACTGCGATTGCTCACTGGCCGGGGAGACGAGGTAGAGCGTGTGCTCACCGGTGAGCAGCTCGTCGAGGTCGAGCACCCCCGGGTCGTTGGCCCGGACGTTGACGGTGCCCGCAACACGGGGATGGGTCCAGGCCTCCAGGACCGTTGCGGCGGTGATCAGGACAGAGGATTTCGTCTTGTGTTCCAGCATGACGAATCGGGCCCAATGGAACTTCGGGCCATCCTCGTCGTACTCGTTGAGGAGGTTGGTCACGAGGCGTTCGCTCTCCTCGCCTCCCACGACCAGGGATGCGATGTCGCCCATGGTGCGGCCCTGGCGGGCCGCGAGGTACATCAGCGGGGAGAGCAGGTAGCGGGCCTGGGCATCCCAGAATTCACGGTCGGCGTTGGGGACGCTGTCGACCTTGCTGCACTCCTGGATGGTGCGTGCCGCGTCGAGCGCATCAGCCCAGCTGATGACGTGCGCCAGCGGCGACCACTTCACGCTTCCTTCCGCGCCACCAGCTGGGGCGAACACGTAGACCCGGCCCCGCTTCTCCCGGGCGGCGCGGGTCAAGGTGACCACGTCGCTCTTGATCGAGGTCACCAGAGCTGGGCCGTCGTGACGCAGCACGTCGGGGATCACCACTCGGGGCGACTTCCCAGCACCCGAAGGTGCCATGACGAGTTTGGAGCGAAGCGGAGGGTTGTACAACGGTTTGCCCTCGAGCTCACAGAGCCGCAGCCGGCGCGGGTCCGGCTGCTTCGGCTCGCCCAGGTCGGCTTTGACCGTCTTGTAGGTGGCCCATCGCGACGAGGAGGCGCGCTGCTGGGCCAGGTCGTCGACGTCGACGCGGCCGCCGGCAATCGAGCCACCCACCCACGCCAGCAGCGCGGCCAGGACGAGCACGCCGAGCAGGATCAGGACCGCAGTGGTCAGGCTCAGTCCGAATGGAAGGTTCATGGCGATCTCCTTTACAGCAGCGCGTCGTCGGTGAACGTGACGTGCTTTTCAAGTGAGGTTCGGTACGTCTCCACGACCGAGACGGGAAGCTTTGCGCCGCGCTTGCGGATGTGCACGCCACGGGGAAGCGTCATGATCAGATCTCGCAGGGAGGCATCGAGCGAGAGGAGATCCATCACTGCGTCTGCGTCGGCACCCTTGTCCTGGCGGAAGACACACACCACTTCGGACTCGGTAATCAGTGAGGCCATCGGCGAGCCGGCGGCGACGTCGGAGACGTGGTGGAACACCGACAGCATGGACGCGCCCACGCCGCGGGTTCGTTTCGACAGGTCACGGAACATCGATGGGATCACTCCCACACCGTCAGCTGAGTAGGCCTCCTCGACGACAACCGTCTTCGGGCCAGGCACGTTGATCCACACCGACATCAGGAATGCCGTGGTGACCGCCATCATTACCCCCAGTGCAGTGCTGCCGTACTCCAGCGCGGAGGTGTCGAACACCAGCAGCGGTGAGTCGAACGTGACCGGCTCACCACCGGGCCCGGAGGTCTCGCCGTCGATCAGGCCCGACAGATCGCCGCCGTCGACGTAGCGCTTCAGCGCCAGCACCAGCGGCAACCCCCACTCACGTGTCCGGTCCTGCGTGACTCCGACGATCTCCCCTCCCGCTGGGTGTTGGAGCTGCTCGATCACGTCAGCCAGCACCGGAACCCGGCCGGCGGCCGCCGCCAGCCGCGCAGCTGCCTTGTGAGCCTCCAACAGCGCCGAGCGCTGGTACACGTCCAGCTTCTCTTCGAGCGCTGCCTCCGCGACCATGATCAGGAGCCGATCCTGACCCAGAGTCGAACTCTCCCCGGCCGCGGTAAGGGCCGAGATAGCCGGGTCGAGCACATTGATCCTGGTTCCAAATTGCGGATCTTGATGGCAGCGGATCCGCATCCCGCCCACCGCGGCGGTCAGCTTCGCGTACTCGCCGCCAATGACGGTGCCGTCTTCATCTGATTGCTGCTGGCGTTTGCGATCGAAGACGACGCCGCGGCCGCCGACCACGATTGAGCGCAAGAGGTTGATCTTCGCGTAGGTGGATTTTGCGGTGCCGATGCCACCAACGATTGCTTCGTTTGGGCTGGTCACAAACCCGCCCTGGTAGAGGCCGCGGCAGTTCTCGAGGACCGCCTGGTTCGTGAGCAGGTCGACGCCAAGCGGGGGTCCAGCAGGAATGGGGTGGGTGTCGGTGAGGATGGGCGTCAGGGCTGGCGTTTGCCTCGTCGACGCGAACGTCCCCCGCTGGGCCGTCTCGTGCCAGCGGGCCAACCTGACCACCGACCGGAGCAGCCGGCCGCGCCCCACCTTGTACCAGGAGCGCCGCCACCACTTGCCCATGCGGCCGCCAGCGGCCTTGGCCGCGGACTTCCGCCGAGGCTTCGTCTCCGTGGTCATGCGCTCACCGGCTGTGCGTGCTGCTGTTGTCATCGTCGTGGCACCTCCAGGCCTAGCGGTAGGCAGTGCAGAAGGCCCACCCCGGGCCGGGTCGCATCGGTCGAGAGCGATTCCGCGTTGAGTTTGTCCGTGGCGACGTTCTCGACTGTCTCCATCGCGGTGGCCAAGGCACGTGGCGTCCGTGTGGAACACAGCACACGCACCGCCGGCATGATCCCGACGTGCCCATCAAGCACGACGTCGCGCGCGACCTGTTGTGCGGTCGCCTCCTTTGACCACGCCTCCCCAGCGTCAATCTCGCCCGACTTGTCCTTCTGGTACCGACGTGACGCTGCGGTGGTCAACTGACCCTTCGCGAAGTCGCGGGCCCTATACCGCGGGATCAGCCGGACCTGGGTCATGATCGTGCGGGCGCCCATGTCTGCACCGAAGACGATCGGTTCGAGCCACCGGCCCCGTACCGGGGTCAGCGGCCAATCATCTAGAGCGAACGTCGCGGTGGCGTGGTGCCAACCCTTGGCCGTCACGATGGTCCCGCCGTCACGTTTCCAGCTGGGAACCGCAGACCAGAACCCGCCTTCGCACCCGGTGATGTCATCGGGATCCTCATCAGGCGACACCACAGCGCGCATCAGCGCGCTCACCTCCGCCGGCCCCAACCCACGGATAACACGGATGCCCTTCCCAGCCAGCAGCCGCGCGACCTGGCTCAGCGCGTCGTAAGCGGCCTCCGCACCCGACGACTCCGTGAACGGTGGTTGCGCTACTCGGGAGAACAACGCGTCGACGTCGAACCGTGCGATCGCGTAAGAGCGGACCCTCTCCGTGCGGGCCGCCAATCCATCAGGCAGCGCCTCCATAGCCTCCTGCACAGGGCCAGGGAGTCCCTCCACCAGGTCACCCACAAATGGTTCCGCCAGCGCGGCCGGTGACTCGGGCCGCACCAGCGTGAGCCAGTCCAGCTGCTCCAGGCATAGCTTCGGCTCCGAGAGGGTCCGATGCAAGGAGATCGTCGACTCCTCGTTGCGGCGAACCTCAGCGGGTTCTTTGACGCCGTGAGCTGCGCCGGACACCTCAAGCACGCACACCATCGCTCGGGGGTACTCCAGCACCGCGAGCTCGGTCCCATCCTCGCCCGATGGGACTCCGATCACGCGGAGCGGCTCCATCAGCATGAATGGCTGGTCCTCGAGCTCGGGGTCGAAGTCGTCCCAACGTGCCCGCTTGCCGATCGCGTGGCGCAGTCCTTCGCCGGCGTGCAGGAGCCAGAACCCGCCATCGCTCGTGCGGTGCCGTGCCAGCACAACGAAGGCGGCTATCAGCACGAAAAGCACTGCGACCAGAACCAGGTTCTTGTACGTGACCAGCAGCACCATGACGACCAGGCCTACCGTGGCAAGCAGGACCAGGCCGACGACCTTGCCGCGGCTCAGCCACGGGACGGGGGTTACACCGCCGAGGTGGTAGGTCTGCATCACAGGCTCCCGTTGGGTCGAGGTGGAGGCGGCGGGCCGGGCCGCTTGGGCCGAGGTTCAGGAGCAGACTGTGTCTTCCCCGTGGTGCGAGGCACTTCAACCCCTGACACACCGTTTGGTGCTGGCGGCGGCGTATTGACCCGGCTCGATGTGTCTCCATTTGGCGCGGGCCACCCACGCCGCGTCGAGAGCGGCTCGGGTGGTTCGGTTGGGTTCACCTGTGGCTCACTCGCCGAGTCCTCCGGCACGTGATTCAGCGTGACCGTCGAGTCGGCCTCTGGCTCTGTCTCCTGTGGCGGTGTCGCCAGCGTGACGCCGGCGTTCTCGAAGGCCGAAGCCTCATCGTTGGTCGCGTCGCCCGGGGCGGCCGACATAGTGACGCCCGAAGACTCTCCACCGGACGGGCCAGCCTCGCCCGATGGAGAGGACTCTTCCCCTCCGACAGAGACGGCCCCCGCCGCATCACCGGAACTGGCCGGATCTGTACCGCCGGCCGAACGCCGGCCCGGTTGTGGCGCTCCGCCCCTACGTGCCGGCGAGGACGTGTCCGGGTCCGTGGCGTAGCCGCCTCCCGAAGCGGTGTTGCTACGCAGCGCCGACTCCCTGACCGCTCCCGTGGTGCCATCCCACAGGCCCTTTGCGGCCTTCGCGGCCGCCATGGCAGCCACGGCCCACGGTCCACCAGCCGCCGCCGCTCCACTTGCAGCACCTCCAGCTGCCGCCCCTCCTGCTGCGCCACCAGCTGCCGCACCTCCGGCTGCTGCGCCGCCAGCTGCCGCACCGCCGCTTGCTGTCGCTCCGGCACCGGCAGACGCCGACGCGCTCTCACTGGCTGCCTCGGTCCCAACGCGATCGGCCAGCCCGTTACTCGCCTCACTGCTGCCCTTGAACTGCTTGGTGAGGTTCCCCACCCCATCGGAGACTTGCCCTCCGGCGTTGTTCATGTGGGCATTCCAATTGCCGGCACCACCGTCCGAGGCCGCCGCCCCCTGGGGCAGGATCGCGGGCATCACGTAGGAGAACAGGATCGGCATCGAGGTCGAGAGCATCACCACCACGATCGCCTGGAGCATCTCCATGATCCCCATGCCATTCGACAAGGAGGTGTCGACCAGCAGGGTCATCACCCAGTAGCCGAACCGCGTCACCGTAGGAACCAGGGCACACCCGATGACCACCCCGATGATCCGTGTAAGCATCCTGTGGTTCGGCCGCCACAGCGACATTGCCGCGGCGATCGGGAACAACACCGTGAGGATCCACAGCGCGTACTGGGCAACCAAGTCTTCAACGATCCAGACCAGCAGTCCCACGAGGTAGACCACCAGCAAAATGATCGCGAGGAATGCGCGGCCGAGGAGATCGAGGACGTCGATCGATCCGAACTCGTCCGCCGCCCCAGCCATGAACTTGCCGAAATCTACGGCGCTTTGCGCCGCGATCGCCTCACCCAGCGAGTGAGTGAAGCCAGCTACCCACGAGATCAGGGCCGGGGCACCCAACATCAGGGGTACGTAGAAAAGGATGCGAGGAAGCGACTCCCTGAAGTGGGTCCGTTCAGCTGGTGAGGCATGACCACGGGCTGCTCGAGCGAAGGTGAGGATCAGCACAATCGCGAAGATGATCAGGCCGATCGCGAACGACACCCCATATGCGGTCAGCACCGGTGAGGCGTCCCGCCCGATCGTCGCCCGGCCGTACCGATCCGCAACGAGCTTCGACAACTCCGACGCGGACCCCGCGGCCGCTGTTCCCCACTCGGTCGGGTTGTCCTGTCCCGTGGAACTCTGATTCGGAGTTGGGGCGGTGGATGCAGACGCGCTCGGACCGGCGGAAGGCGGCGTGGACGCTGAGGGCTTGGGTGTTGCCGACTGCTCCGTCCCATCCGGAGGGCATGTCACGACTGACAGGCTCCCGTCTTCGCAGGGAGGACGGGAGCGGGCTGCCATGGCCGAAGGGATGAAACAGCTAAGGAGAACCAGCACAGCCAATGTGGTGAGAAGGACCTTCCTCATCGGGTCATCACCGCCCCAGGGATCGGATCTTCGGTCGCATCCGCTGGCACTGCCCATCCGGGGCCAAGGTGTTCCCTGATCCAATCAAAACCCTGGTTGCTGAAGTCGAGGTCAGCGTTGGGAAGCTCGTCGGAGGGATCTGATGGTGTCTCCCACGACGTCGCTTTCCAGTCCGCGGCCGTTTCGTCCCAGACCATCACGTACGACCAACCCCCGAACGCGAGGGTGACATTACTCATGTCTGTATCGGTACCCGACCCGAGATAGACGGGCATGAAGACCAGAACCTCAACCTGAGTGAGTGCCCCATCCTTCGACTCGACATCGAGGACTTTGTATGCGCCGTACTCCGGAATCCCTCCACCGTAGAAGCGCTCCTGGGCGGAGGGAAGACCCTGGGCATCTAGGACGACGCCCGCATCCGAGAGGCGGGCTTCCTTCCGGGCCGCCGCGCGATGCTTGATGAACTCCTCTGTCTGAAGATCCTTGAGGTAGTCCCCGGTGTAGAGGCGGCTGTTCAGTTCGGTGGCGGTGTCTTCCACCAGGCTGGGCAGCGCATACCAGGCAGCGGCGGTGTGCATTGCGGCACCGACTGCTCCTTCATAGGTACGGTCCCAGCCGATCGGAATCCCGTAGATCGCGTCACTGCTGCCCGACGCAACGGTCGCTGTGCCGCGCCACAGTCCGTCGACGACGGAGCCTGTGTTGGGCATCAGCGCGGCACTGGGATCGGTCGGGCTCGGGCTTGGAGTCGCCTCCGGTGTCGAGGACGCCGACGACGTCGAGGCGCTTGGTGAGGGAGTCTGAGGGCTGCTCGGAGCACCCGAGCTCGACCGACCAAGCCAGAACGCGCCGATCGTGACAGCGGCAGCTACCGCCACCGCTGTCCCGATCAGCACTCCCCGTCGACGGCGCGGTTCAGTTGGTCGCTCTGTCACTACGCGGATGGCCATGGGTGGACTCCCTTCGAGATGCAGTTGCTCAGGCTGTGACCAGTGCGGCCCAAATCACGGGCACGAGGACGAGGCCGACGATGGCTCCAATGGGCCACAGGATCGCCCACACTGTCGACTCGGAGTCGACGCGGTGCTGCTTGCGGGCCTTCGCAACAGCGCCGATGCCGATCACCAGCTGCACGGCGCAGTAGATGAACGCGCCAGCCCACACGGCCGCGATCAGGACCCCAACCCAGCTGTCGAAGATGGGGGCGAACGGCCCGAAACCTGGGGTGATGTTGTCGAACAGATCCTTCATGATGTTGCTCCTTTAGCGAGGTCGGTCAGGGTTGCGGCGAGTACTTCGAATGCGGTTTGGGTCTCAGGGCGAAGCTCTTCCCAGCGGATGATCGCGGCGTTGAGCGCGGGGTCAGCAGGGATCTCGACGATGGGTAGCCCCTTGAAGAAGCGTGCTGCTTCTTCTTTCGCGAGCAGGTCTGCTTCGCCAGGAGCGTTCGTCCCGACGATCACTGTTCGGCCGGCGACGCGCTCGCCGCGGTGGACCATGCTGGTCAGCATCTCCGCCGCGGGGCGGATGTGATCCCCGCGCCACTTCATTGGCACGACCAGGAGGTCCGCCTCACGAGTGGCGGCCTGCCAGCTTGAGGCCAACTCAGCGTTGCCCGTGTCGAGGACCAGGATCGGATAGAACCTTTTCAGGATGGTGTGCACAGTGGTGAAGTCCTCTGCGCTCAGCGGCACTGTGGTGCCGGGATCTGACGCAAGGACCCATTCGTAGCTGTCCGGCTGTCTGTTCATGCACCGCTCGACCTCGACCGATCGGGCATGGGCACCCAGGAGATATTCGGCAGAGTCGACCAGGCCGCCGATGTGGCCATCGTGTGTGGTGACGGAGCGCTGCGCCAGCGTGCCGCGCAGCTCGTTCATGTCGACGGCCACGACGCCCCCGCCGCGCTCGCGGCCGAACGCGGCCGCTACTCCTCTGGCTGTCGGGGTCTTCCCGGCGGACCCCTTCGGAGACGCAACGGCGATCGTGAGGGTCTCTGCGAACTGCGAGCGCAGCTTCACCTTCCGGATGGAGGTTGCGCGGCGCTCGGCTTCAGCCGCGGCAGCAGCGTCCAGGTCGGTCTTGGACGGGCCGAGGTACAACAACTTGCGCCACCACGACGGCACCGGTGCAGGGCCAGGCGGTGGGGCCTCACTCAGCGCCCTCAGCTGCAAACCCAAAGCGTCCGTCGCGGCACGGTCGGGTTCGCGTGGGGGCTGCGCCTCAGCTGCCGGCAGAGGGAGTTCCTGCTGCGAACGATCCTGCTCGGCAGCTGGACGCTCCGAGCTTTCCTCGGCTTCGTTTCGACGATGCGGAGGGTCGGTGCGGAACGCGTTCATACTCGGACCCCTCGCCGGGGCCTTCCCAGGGTCAACTTCCTGACTGGTCATTCCTCTTCCTCTCTACTAGTTGCTGCTGGGGAGATTGGGTCGTCCGGCACCCGTGAACCGGGGGCCGTAGTACGAGTCAGTGAGCACGTTGGGAGTCACCCGAACAGCCACCCCTGGCCGGGGGGCCTCGATCATTCCGCCCTCGCCGTCAGCGATGCCGACGTGGCCGGGGAAGAACAGCAAGTCACCGGCACGGATGTCGGAAACCGGGATCGGGGTCACAGTGGCCTTCTGAGCCGCGGACTGGTGAGGCAGGTTGACGCCGACCTGCGCCCACGCCCACAGGACAAGGCCGGAGCAGTCGAACCCGACGATGGATGAGCCGCTTTGACCGCCCGGTGAGCAGCACCCGCCCCGCGTGGGGCCGGTCTTGTCCCCGCCCATCCAGCTGTAGGGCACGCCGAGCTGGGTCATCGCGTGAGCAACGACCTGCTCACCCACCGGCGCCCCAGGATCAACTGAGGCCGAGCCGCTCGAGCAGGTGTAGGAGGTCGGGTCGATCGGAACGCTCGTCAGGATGCCCCTCACCGTTGCGGTGTGGCGGGCGTAGTAGAGCGGGAACGCGGACACCTGCACCCGCTGGGCTGCCTGCCAGATCGGCATATCCTCCCAGCCGGTGATGTTGACCAGGCCAGGGATGTGGTACCCCAGAGGGCCGGCCCCGCCGCGTACTCCGACGTCGTGGCCCAGGTAGAAGGTGCGTGCTGCTGTTGCGACGTCGTTGAGGATGGTGGTGTTCTCTTGGACCGTCGTGCCATTGGCGTACCAGCCGACCAGGGCGCGCTGCTGAAAGACACCGACGTCGCCGTCACCATTGGGGCGCTGCGTCCGTGTGTCGGCACCAAGGGTTGATTCCTGCAGCGCCGTCGCCAACGCGATCGCCCACGCGCGAGGACCCAGCCCTAGCTTCTGTCCCTCCTGGATGATGATCGCCGCGTTCCGCCGCTGCAACTCTGTCAGCGACGCGGAGCGATCGACCCCGGCATTCTCCCCGCGCATGACCGCATCGATCAGCTCGGGTGAGACAGCAACCGTCGCTGATGCCGCAGCTGGCGCTGTCGTCCCGGCCGCAGCACCGGGGTTCCCATCAAAGGACAGGCCTGCGCGTTCCCGCAGGTCAATGGCTGGGTCTACGGCCTTGCCGTTGACCCTGACCTCAAAATGCAAGTGAGGACCAGTCACGCCACCAGAGCCGCCCTCGACGGCGATCTGCTGACCGGTGGCGACCTGGTCACCCACCCGCACCTGAACGCTTCGGAGGTGGGCATACCGAGTAGTGATGCCTCCCCCGTGATCCACCTCGATCCACAGCCCGTAGGAACGGCCACCAAGATCCGTGATCCGCGCGACCCGGCCGGCTGTGGCGGCCAGGACAGGCGCGCGCCGCGACCCGGACGCCAGATCGATACCGGTGTGCACCTCGGTGCGGCCCGTGATCGGTGAGGTGCGCCCACCGAACCGCGAGGTGATCCGATACACCTCCCCCAGCGGGATCACCCAGCCGGCGTTCGCTGTAATGGCGGTTCCGTCCGGAGTGCAGTACCCCGCCTCGTCCTTCTGATCGGACCCCAGCAGCATCATCAGAGGAAGTGCCAGAAGCGGCGCTCCGCACACAGTGAGCACCAAGACAAGAACAAGTGGGATCCGAGTTCGCGACCTCATCGTGTCCCCTCCCCTGGCTCCGTTCCTTCCCTGGTGACCGGCGTTGTCACCCCAACACTGTTGCGTGCCATGAGGTCACCACCTCCCTCGCGGAGGGGGGTCGCATGGGCCAGTCTCACGGTCCTGATCCTTCGCTGACTACGCCTCATGTGCACCGCGTAGTATCCCTGGCCACGCTCCGCCCCGCTGCGAGCGAGGAGGAAAGTGTCAACTTTCGTACTGTCTGAAACGGATCCATCCAGCACCAAAGACCCGGGAAGAACTGGCGTCAATCCCTCGCCAGCACTGGTGAACCCAGCGCGGCTAGCGGCTTCACGTCGTCGGGGCCGGCGATGATCGCCCGCCAGCTCGTGAGTAGAAGTCCTCCACATAACCGAACCGTATCATATAAGGACACGGTTTCCATACGAGTTGACTACGGAGGATGGGGTGGGGTTGGGTCCTACCGGAAGCGGTGGGTGATGGCCTCGAGCTCGTCGAGCACGGCCTGGCGATTCAGGGCCCAGGCTACCGTTCGCCCTTCGCGCTCTCCCGGCCCTTCGCTCGAGGTGACCGCGCCAGCCTCTTCGAGCGCATTCAGGTGGCGCAGGACGGTGAGCTTCTGAACGCCCGTTTGATCCGCAATCTCGCGCGTCGTCAGGGCTGAGTCTGATCGCGCCAGCACCGACACGATCGCCATCCGAACCTGATTCAGACCGAAGATCTCCACGAACCGTGCCTCGCTTCCCGATAGGCGCAGGGGGCGAACGTAGCGAGGCATGAAGGCTAGCCTAGCTGTCCCGTTGGCTGAACGACCCCTAAGGCGCTACCGTAACATTAAAGCAAGCGGTGTCGAGCTGAGTCATACAGTTGCACGCTTCGCAATGACAACGCACGACGCCACCAACCGCACGCTAGATAGGCAGCCGATGAACCATGATCTGCAAGCGCCCCCGGCCTCGACCTGGGCGATCTCGGTCAACTTTCCCCGCCACACCGGCGCGTTGTGCTTACGCAACCGCATCCGTGTGCCAGGATCAGCGGTATGTCTAGGACCGCACGCACACATGAGAACGGCGCGGACCTCATGCTGCTGCAGGTGAGGATCTCGCCGGCGACGCGCGAGGCCGTCATCCGCGCAGCCGACAAAACCAAGGTCAGCTGGTCGTACTACGTCGACCAGCTCATCTCGCGGCACCTCCTCGAGGATGGAGAGCTGCCCGAGATCCCCAACCCCAAAGCACAACGAGGGCAGGAGCTCCCCATAGACGCCGCCGCATAGCAAACAGGAACGGCCCCTTGCCGGGGGCCGTTCCTCAGAAGTATGTAGGGCTGCCGGTTTGCCGACCGGCTCCCGAATTTTCGAAGTGTCGCAGCTTCGTAACCCAAGGAGGGTTTGTCATGTCCTGGAAAGGAACACGTGAGTAGCTTAGCATCCGGGCCTCCGGTAGCAAACGTTTCGCGAGCGTGGCGCGTCTCTCAAGCGCTCTCCGTGCGTCCCGCAGCGCGTGTCTGGGTCTCCTCGTCCGGCAAGTACGACGACGTCGCCCGGCTCGACGTCGACGAGGCGCCCACAAGCCCGTGGGCCCTGTACCTCGCCGACTCGGCCCACCGGTACCGACTGCTCGGCCTGGACTTCGACGACCACGCCGCCACCGGTGAAGCCCCCGCTGAGGCCGCGCAGCTGAGCGCCATGCTCGACCAGGCCGGGATCCCGCACCTGGTGTGCGCTTCCGGCGGGCACGCCGGCCGTCACATATGGATCCGGCTCGACGGTGACGGGATCTCCGCCGGTGAGGCCCGGGCGACGGCCGCGGTCCTCAAGGCCCGCTGGGCCAGCCTCGACCCCGGGCCCTTGCAGAACCCGGCGTGGGGCTGCCTCAGGCCGCCAGGAGCCCCTCACAAACACGGAGGGCACTCCACCTCGCTGGGTGATGTCGACGCCTGGCTTACCGCACCGCCCGCCTCCACGAAGAAGTGGCAGCAGCTTGCGGCCGCGATCGCCATCGAGCTACCCGATGCCCTCCCAACGGGCCGGCCTGCGCCGACCATCTTCCCCGTCGACGACGACGGCAACCCGTATCTCCCCGGTGCTCGTCGACCGCTCAGCGCAGAGGTCCGCGCCGTGGTCGACGCGCCGGTCGACCACGGCGTCGACGCCTCCGCACGGCTGCGCACCGTCCTGGTTGGCGCGGCCGCCGCACGCTGGAAGCTCGCAGACGTCGCCAGGGAGCTGCTCACTACGCCAGGACTGACCCACGCAACCTCTGTCCGCGGCCGTGGCCGCGCACGCATCCCTCGTGCTCACTGGCAGACCAGAGCCGTCCTGGCCCGCCAGTGGGCACGAGCCCTCCCCCGCGCCGCCACGGTCGCGAGCGCGGACGACGCAGACTTCGTCTACCGCGCCAGCCACATCGCACAGTGGATCGACGACCTACAGACCCGCGCTGATGTCACCGTGGGCCGCTGGACCACCAGAGGAGGCCCCGCCGACCGACGCGTCCTCGACGCGCTCTGCCAGATCGCCCTGGCCAGCGTCAAAGCCACCGTCGACGCCGACATTCGCCGCCTCGCCCTCATGACCGGCCTCGGCCGCGAGACCGTCCGTCGGGCCCTCCACCGACTCTCCGACCACACCCGCGGAGAAGACTGGATCACCCTCGCCAAACCATCCGCCGGCACCCTCGCCGCCACCTGGAAAATCGACCCCCAATCAGCTATCCACACCACCCTGGAAAAAAGTGGGTCACAAGTCCGCCCAGGGGGGTTACCCCACGACCCCGACGACGACGACCCGGCCCCCGACCCCGAACTGCTAGGAACCGGCTACCGGGCCGCGCTCCTCGCGCAGCTACGCACCCGCAACGCAAACCTCTGCCACGACGTGTTCACCCCACACCAGATCCCCACCCTCACAGCCAACCTCTACGCGCGGATCCCCGAGGAACCCCAGCTGAGCACGCTGCACGAACGCTTCGGACCCACCACACCCGACCTGCTCGCCCTGCTCCAGGACCTCGACCTGATCACCTACAGCGACGGCACCCCTCGCCACAGCAGCGACCCGGTCGCACTTCAGCGAGCCGCACAACACCTCGACGTCGACGGCGTCCTCGAGCGGCGAGCCGAGCGCTACCGCATCGAGCGACTCGTGCGCACATGGTTCGACCTTGAGGTCGAGTGGCTCCGCACTGCCCAGGCCGAGAAGCGCGGCCGCAGACACCTCCCCCCCGATCAGACCTGGCTCGTCCCGCCCACCGCGACCGATCTCGCCGGCTACCGCTACCCCCGCAAACCCGGCGGCCGGCCCGACCACGCCCAGGCGGCCGTCATCCTCGACGGCACCACACGGCGGGCACCACGCACGATCCGGCCCGACACCACATCCGCTGCTGCGGCCGCAGCTGAAGTGATCCTCCGCGATGCCTTCCACGACCTCGAGCTCGTCGCGTAGCCTGACGCAACGAAGGGCCTCCAGCCATGAACCAGCACAACTCCCCGACCGCGCCGGTGGGGCGTCCTGCTCCCCTCGGGGGGTACGAGCCGTGGAACGCCTCGACTCGACCACGTCTGCGACGCCTGATGCGCCGACACTTCCGGCATCACGGCCGCCGCCAGCTGGTGACGCTGTCCGCGATCTTTACTGCGTCGACCGGCATCGTCTTGTACCTCGCCGGCGGCTGGGGGCCACCGGCGAGGTACACCAACACGCTAGTCGACGTGCTCCTCCTGGTGGCGACCTTCGCCGGCTGGATCGTCATCCTCTACGTCGTGCTACCGCACATCAGCGTGGGGCTCATACGCCGGCAAGAACGCCGGGGATGGGTGGTTGGGTACTTCTCCAACCATGCCGCCCAGCTCGTGCATCCAAGGGGCGGCCGCTGGTTCCTGGGGGATCACTTCGCCCTCCCCGGCCACGGTCGTGCCTTGCGCTGCGACGTGATCCCCCATCTCGCCCGCCAGGCCGATCGCCACGGCATCGAGATCGAACTCGAAACCAGCTCGCTCAAGCTCGCGCGCATGTACCAGCAAGAAGTACCAAGCCTGAGCGACCCCCAACGGCTACAGCGTGGCTGTTTCAGGAAGCCGATCTATCTTCAGCGGCGCGGTCCCCAGGGACAGACCAACTAGTTCAAGCGCGTGTGCCCTCAGCGCTATATCTCGTGGTTGGGACATAGTCGTCACACAATAACTTGTGGTTCGGGACTGCGCAGGACACCATATCTTCCAAGAACAGTGTCTGCGGCATTTGCCGGGCGTGTCGGACTTGTTGTCATCGGGCACGTCTGAGTTACTTGAGTAGACACGTCTCGATCTGGAAGGAGGTGAAGAGAATTCGAAATACGAAACACTTCTGGCGAGAAACCGGCGAGACGGTGAGGGTAGCTCTCATGAGCTGGCCCTGCACCCTCCGCCTGTTGGCGATCATGGCGGCTGCAACCGTCTTGATCCTGCTCGCAACCTGCGTCCCAACGCTTCTTGCTTAACCGCATAGTAGGTGACGTTCCGGCGAAAGCGGAAGATCTACAGCGAGTCGCAAGAAGACCAACGCACCGGGCCTGCACGCTTGCTAGGCCCGGTGCGTTTACGTCTCTGGCCAGAAGTCCACGTCGACGTTGTCGACGGCCTGCAGCGAGCTGCCGGCATACCGACACGCCTTCGGCGTGACGACCCGGTGCACGAACGCGGCCGCCAACAACCCCCTGGTCTCCAGGCCGAGATCGATGAGTACCGAGCAAAGATCGTCCGCGCCGAGCGCGACTACGACGACGGGCTGCTGGAGGCCGCCGACCTCAAGCGCAACCGTGACCGCTCGAACGAGGCCATCGCCCGGCTGGAAGCGGAGATCAGGGCACTGCCGCGCGGCGCTGTGCACATCCCCGTGCTCGCCGTCGAGAACCCCGCCCAGCACTTCCTTGATGCCGACCTCAACACCCAGCGCCAGACGATCGAGGTGCTGGCCACCGTGCGCCTGTGGCCACAGCCCCGCGGACGCAAGGGCTTCGACCCTGCCTCGGTCGACGTCGACTTCGGCGACCAGGTTGAGATCCCCGTCCTTGCTGAGTAGCGCTCTCAGCACCCAGCCCATCCAGGGCGAAGCGGGTCATGAACATCCCGCCGTGCCTTCTGAGGCTGGCAAGATGTATCGAAACTGATACATTGAATGCCGAGGGGTCATGACCTTCACGCTGACGGGCCAGGCGAACTAGGGTCGTGCGTGTGGTTGCTGCGGATCCTCAAAGCTCGGGTCTCAGCCCAGGCCCTACAGGTGAGAGGACGCGAACGTGACGCTGCAAGTTGACGCCCCGCATGGAGGCCTGGCCATCGTTCCGCCGGGTAAAGTCCTCGACTTCATCGACGGGGTCACCCTGCGGCAGGACACTCCTGAGGAGTACGTCAGGCAAGAGATCCTCAAGTCGCTGGTCCGTGAGTACGGCTACGACAAGAAGGACATTCGCGTCGAGGTTCCGATCAAGTTTGGGAGCCGCCGCGTCCGAGTCGACATCGTGATCTTCCCGCCCGGGCTACGTGCCGTCGAGCAGACCCAAGCCAACGCCTGGCTGATCATCGAGTGCAAGAGCTCTAAGGTCCGCCCGTCCATGAAGAAGGACGGGGTCGAGCAGATGCTCAGCTATATGGCTGCCTGCCCCAACGTCGAGGTCGGAATGTGGACTAATGGCGAGGACATGGCGACCTACGCCTTCGAGACCGACGACGATGGTCACCGAGTCTCCGTCGAGATCCCGGACATTCCGCACTGTGGAGACACCGTCGAGGCCGGTACTCCACGCTTCGAGCAGTTGCGCCCCGCGGCGTCGGACTCACTCCTTTTCGCCTTTCGCCGCGCCCACAGCTACATCGCCGGCAACCAGGGCATGCAAAAGCCTGAGGCGTTCTGGGAGCTGCTGAAGCTGATCTTCTGCAAGATCCAAGACGAGCGCGACTCAAGCTCTCCGCAGTTCTACGCCACGCCCAAGGAGCGCCAGAACATCACGGGTCTGATGCGCTGCACCAGCCGCATCGGCAAGCTCTTCGCCAGTGTCAAGAAGCAGTATCCCCAGATCTTCAAGGCCAACGAGGAGATCGAGCTGGAGCCGAAGGTTCTCGCCTACATCGTTACCCAGCTCCAGATGTTCTCGCTCCTCGACTCCGACGTTGACGTCAAGGGCAAGGCCTACGAGGAGGTTGTGGGCTCCAACCTCCGCGGGGACCGGGGCGAGTTCTTCACCCCGCGCAATGTCTGCAACATGATGGTCGGGATGCTCGACCCCACTGACAAGGACCTGATCCTCGACCCGGCCTGCGGTACCGGCGGATTCCTGATCGCCGCCATGAACCACGTGATCGCCGGGGTAAAGCGCGAGGTTCGGGCCTCAGGGCGCAGCCGCCAGCTCCAGGACGACTCCATCCGTGACCGGAAGCGCTACTTCCTGGAGAACAACCTCGTCGGGCTCGACTTCAATCCCAACCTCGTTCGCGCGACCAAGATGAACATGGTTATGAACAATGACGGTTCAGGTGGGCTGTTCCAGGCCAACTCCCTGGACAACCCCATGCGATGGACCGAGGACCTCCGCGCCCGGAACCTGCTCGGCACTGTGGACGTGATCCTGACCAACCCGCCTTTCGGTTCCAAGATCCCGATCGATGATCCCGCCATCTTGGAGCAGTTCGATCTCGGCCACCACTGGGAGTACGACGAAGACTCGGACCGCTGGTCCCGCACGCCGAAGACCTCCGCGCGCCCGCCTGAGATCCTGTTCATTGAGCGCTGCGTCCAGCTCCTCAAGCCTGGCACTGGCCGCGCCGCGTTGGTCCTGCCCGATGGCATCCTCGGCAGCCCCGGGCTCGGTTACGTGCGACAGTGGATTCTCACACACACCACCGTTCTGGCGTCGGTGGACCTCCACCCCGATACGTTCCAGCCGGGCACCAGCGTTCAGACCTCAGTGCTCATCCTGCAGCGGAAGTCTGAACGACAGATCCGCGACGAGATCGCTGCGGGCAAGATCGACGACTACGAGGTCTTCATGGCGATCTGTGACCACATCGGCCATGACAAGCGTGGCAATGCCGTCTATATGCGCGATGACCAGGGCTACGAGATCGTTCGGGAGACCGAGGACGCGGTCACCACCGCAGCCGATGGTGACGACGACGAGCAGACACACCTAGCCAAAGAGAGGGTGCTCGACGACAACACCCAGGAGATCGCCGAGGAGTTCAGGTCATGGCTGCGGACGCTCTAGCTCGGCAACTAGGTTCTGAGGGTCTGACCGAAGAGCTAGACTCCGGCATCCTCTGGGCACCGGTCAGCTCGAAGCTCCTCACGCGCGGCGAACGGAGGCTGGAAGCCTCCACGTTCCTCACTGACGGGTTCGGTATGCGACAGGGTCTCGAAGCGCTCGACTCTACGGTTGAGATGGCCGAGCTCGCCAAGGTGTGGCAGCCCTCGCGGCTCAAGGGATTCCCGGTCGACGACGGCAAGGGGCTCCCCTTCCTCTCTGCCGGGCAGGTCTTCGAGAGCCAGCACCGCGTGCGGAAGTGGCTGGCTGAAGCCATGATTCCGGCTGTCGACACCCGGTACCTCGACGCCGGCTCGCTGCTCCTGTCTTGCTCCGGCGAGGTTGGCCGAGTCACCGCCGTCTACGACGAGCACCTTGACAAGGTAATCACGCACGACCTCCTTCGGATCGACGCTCACGATCCCGCGGACTACGGCTGGCTCTACGCCTACATGAAGACGCCCACGTTCTTCGCCATCGCTCGAAGCGCCCAGTACGGTCACATGATCAAGCACCTGGAACCCGAGCACGTCCAGCAGATACCCGTGGCGATGCCGAGCCAGGACGTCCGCCGTGACATCGGGCAGGACGCGAAGAATGCCTTGGAGATGAGGCAGCAGGCCCGGCGGCTGCAAGGGCAGGCCGACGACCTCTACGCAGGCTTGGTCAACCCTCAGGGGCTCGTCCCGACCGCAAGCCCCTACGCCACGGTGAGCAGCTCCGAGCTGCTGACTGGTCGTCGGCGCATGGAGGGTCAGTTCCACCGTGCGGACGTGCGCCAGGTCGAAGAGATGGTCCGAACAGCAGGATCGTCAGCAAAGCCGCTCGCCGATCTCGTCGAGTCCATCTCCATGGCACCGCGATTCAAGCGGTACTTTGGGTGGAACGGCACGCCTTATCGCTCTGCGAGCGAGCTTTTCGACGTCAATCCACGGGTGACCAAACGAATCTACGCAGCCCTACTCGACCGCCCTGAGCTGTACATGCTGCGCGCCGGCGACATGATCATGGCTCGCTCGGGCCAGACCTATGGACTGCTTGGTAGGACGCTCGTGCTCACCGAGAATCACACGGGTACGTTCGGGAGCGAAGACCTCATTCGCATCGTGCCCGACCAGAACAAGGCGCGCACCGGCTACCTGCAGACCGTGCTTAACCACGTGGACTACGGACGACCACGCGTCGTGCGCTACGCGTCAGGCACCTCGGTTCCTCACCTTGACCCGCCTGACATCCGTGACGTACTGGTGCCCAGATTCAGCCAGGCACAGGAGGACGAGATCGCCGACCTTTCGGATGAGGCCACGGCTCTCTCGGCGGAGGCCGACCGTCTAGAGACAGCCGCCGTTCGCGCCGCGGAGATGGCCATAGCCCTCCTCACCAACAGGCACGGAAACGTGATCACCATGGGAGCCGTCGATGACTGACACGGCCACCCCACTGCTCGGAACGGCACACGACTCATCGAGGAGGTGACCGTGGCCGACGTCCTGGATCGGACCCTCTTCGGCAACGCCGTCCGCGACGCCCGGAGAGCTCTTGGCTGGAGCCAGTCCGCCTTGGCCGAGCGCTCCGGTGTCTCGCGCCCCACCATCGCCCGACTCGAAGCGGGGCGTGGGGTCTCGTCCACGAGCCTGCTGAAGCTTGCCAAGGCCCTCGACCTCCAGATAGCCCTGGAACCCCAGGAGAAGCACCGCTGAGGCGGTGCCGGGAGCCCTCCTGATAGCGATCACGTGACCGTCAGGAGGGCTTCACCATGTCCATGACCACCTACACAAACGTCCTACTACGCCTGGGCGACGTCCAGCTCAGCGGCACCATCAGCTACGACCACCGCACCCAGCGCCTGGAGATCACGTACCCCGATGGTGATCTCGAAGTGCTCTCGATCGACTTGCTGCTCCAGGGCTACATCGCCTTCCCCGGCGAAGCCTTCGTCAAGGACTGGAGCGAGCACGGGGGATTGACCGATGCCCTGGCGATGGCCGGGATCGTCGCGCCCGTCGAGTGCATTGAAGTCGGCCCGTTCCGGTCCCGCGCCTACCGCGTCCCGTGGTGCCTCACTGTCAAGTCCCCGGATAGTGGGGGGCTGTGCCTCACGTACTTTTCCCCGTGTAGCGGGTTAGCTGGCTCGGGTCTTGAGGACACCGGGGGTGGGTGCTTTCCAGGTGATCTGGTCTTGGAGTCGCCGTGTTTTCCCGGCGGCGAGCTGGGTGAGTTCTTGCTGGATCTCGGTGATGGTGTGGGCGATCGCGGCGGGTTGCAGAGTGGCTTTGTAGGCGGCGAGTTCGGTTTCTTGGGCTGAGCTGAGGACGCCGGCGGCCAGCAGCCGCTGGTAGGGGGAGCGGGGCTTGTCGTAGAGCCTTTTGCGACGCCCGATGGTGTCGGTGGACCAGCCGACGGGTTTCTTGGTCGGGGTGAAGAAGTTGAGTCGGTCGTTGACCAGGGTCCAGAGTTGGTTGAGCAGTGTCAGCTCGGTGGGGGTGTCGTAGCGGTGGTAGAAGCCGTAGCGGCGCACGAGGTGGTTGTTCTTCGACTCGATGGTGGCCTGATCATTCTTCTTGTAGGGCCTTGAGCGGGTGAAGAACACGTCGCGTTGGCCGGCCCAATCGATGAGTTGGTGGTTGATGAACTCGGAGCCGTTGTCGCTGTCGATGCCGGTCACGGCGAACGGTACCTGCTCGATGAGCAGGTCGAACGCGGTCCGGATGTGGATGTGGGCGTTGTTGCGGATCGCGTGGGTGAAGGTCCAGCCGGTGTGCATGTCGGTGAAGTTGACGCTGCGGGCGAACTCTCCTTGCAGGGTGGGGCCGCAGTGGGCGACGGTGTCGACCTCGAAGAATCCGGGTTCGGCTTCGACCTCGTCACCGGCTTTGCGGATCTGGATCGAGTTGCGAAGTAGGCTGCCCGGCCTCGTGGCGGACTTCCCTCGGAGTGGGTCTGTGGCTCGGGTAGGAGCCAGGTAGCGGTCGATCGTGGCCGCTGACATCGACTCGAGTTCGGCTCTGACCTCAGGGCTGTAGCGATCCTGGCCGGAGACCAGGGAGCCTTCGGTTTCCATCGCGTCGAGCCAGTCGGTCATCGCAACAGTGAGGTACTTGCCGCAGCTGCCTCCAGCGGTGGCCCAGACCTGTTGGAGGATCTTGATCGCATCGTAGGAGTACTTCCGCGGTTTGGTCTTGCGGCGGTCGATCACTGCGACGGTGGCCACAGCGCGACCGGGGGCCTGTTTCAGTCGGGCGACCAGCTGTTGACGGGCGTGATCACGGTTCCAGCCGGTGACCTCGACCACGTGGTCCAGGATCACGCTCTTGCCCTTTCTGGGGGCCGCGGCGTAGGCCTGGGCGTACTTCTTCGTGACTTCGAACCGGGCTGCCATCGACAGCTTCTCCTCAACCTCCACACCCCATCGTGGCCAGCCTCAACGTTCGCGGGGAAAAGTGTGTGAGGCACGGCCCCTACATACGCGGGGACTATGTGTGAGTCTCGTCGCGTCCTTGTCCTCGAGCCTATGGGAGCCGTACGATGAGTGCCGTGGCGACGAGCTGCAAGCCGCGCATCTGGGTCGCCTGCCTGCACTGCTACAACGACGGCAGCCTCGTCGGCCAGTGGGTCGATTGCACCGACGCCGCCGACGTCACCCTCGCCCAGCTCCACGGGGGCGCTGGCGGCCCGTACACGGGCTGTGAGGAGGTCTGGTGCCTCGACCACGAGAACATCCCGGTGCCCGGCGAGATGGGCCTTGCCGAGGCCGCCGAGTGGGGTGAGGTCCACGAGGAGGTCGGTGAGACTCTGTGGCCTGCGCTGTTCGCGTGGGTGGAGTCGGGTAACTACACCTCCGTGGGGCGCTGCCTGCCCAGCACCCTCGACTTCGAGGAGCGCTACTGCGGGAGAGATCGGACGTAGGCGGGGGTGAGTACCCCATGAGGACTCCAGACAGCTTGAACTGTCCGGAGACGGGGGGATAGTTGTCCGGCTACTTTCCCGGTCGCCGTGCGCGATGCTCCACTGAGGCCGTTGGCCTACCGTGCCTTACGGGAGAAGTCACTCCCTGCCGGGTCGTCTGTCTTCATCAATCTCGACGGGGCTCCCGGCGCTACCCGGTGCTGACTAAGAACGGCTCGCCACCGCCCCCGTGGGGTGATCCCTCTCGGTTCACCTTGCGGTCGCGGTGAATCAAGACTTACGCGATCTTACTCGGATGCGCAAGTCCGCGCAAGCGTGAGCGCTCTGATGCTCCAGACTTGCGAAACGTGGTCCCGTTCCGGTCCTCACGACCTGGTCGACGCAAGGACGGGCACCGACCAGCACAACCCGACCACGGGGTGCACATCGACACCGCCCAAGACTCTGGGTCTCAATCGACCCACACTAACCCCCAATAGTACCAATACCGCCAATGGAAGTGTTCGCGTTATGAGAACCAATGGAACTGGCACTGTGCAGAAGGAAGCGATGTCCCTCCAGGAGGGAGATCAGCTCACGATCACGTAGGAGCACGTCAGGTCTGACCCGCAGCTCCGACAAATCTTGCGACCGGTCGCGCTCCCCCAGGTTGTGAGGGTCGCCACCCGCCCGCGCCGAGTGCGGGACGAGCCAAGCGATGTCGAGGTGCTGCTCGACCTCGGAGACCACGGCTACTGCCCCATCACCCTGCACCGCGAGGCGACCGTAACCTGCATCGAGGCAGGCTAGCCCCCGTACCCGGCGGCCCGGCCCTGGCGGGCCGGGTAGCTGGCGGGCTGGTCCTGGTCGCCGGCGACGAGCGGCAGGCCACCGGTGAGCCTGCCGGGGCTAGTTGTACCCGGCCAGGACGTTGGTAGCAGCGCGTCGGCTTGAACGAAGGAGAACCCCCGGGTGGAATGTGGCTTGTCTAAGGCCCACAGCAACCCAGAGGTTCTCATGTCCCACGGTACTGCCCGTTTGACCGTTCATGGTCGTCGCCTGATCGTCCAACGCCACCAGGCTGGCTGGAAACAGGCCCATATCGCTGCCGCGATGGGCGTCTCACGCAAGTGCGTCAAGACCTGGCTCGACCGGTACGCGGCCGAGGGCGAGGCCGGGCTGGTCACTCGCTCGTCCCGGCCGCACTCGATGCCGACCAAGACCAGCCCTCAGATCGAAGCCCAAGTGCTGGCTGCCCGGGCCGAGCTCCGTGACGGCCCCGACGTGTTGGGCCCGAAAGTCGGGGTGCCGGCACGGACAGTGTCGCGGATCCTGCGCCGCCACCGGGTGCCCTACCTGCGTGACTGTGACCCGATGACCGGCGCGGTGATCCGTTCCTCGAAACAGACCGCGGTGCGCTACGAGAGAAGTCTCCCCGGTGAGCTGGTCCACATGGACGTGAAGAAACTCGGCAAGATCCCACCCGGCGGCGGATGGCGAGCCCGCGGCCACACCAGAGCCAACCATCAAGCACGCATCAACAAGACCCCGATCGGCTACGACTTCGTCCACTCGCTGGTCGATGACCACTCCCGCCTGGCCTACAGCGAGATCCTCCCTGACGAGAAGGGCCCCACCTGCGCCGGGTTCCTGCAACGAGCCGCGGCCTACTTCGCCGACAAGGGCATCGACCGGATCGAACGAGTCATGACCGACAACGCCATGGCCTACCGCTACTCCACCGATCTGCAGCAAGTCTGCGCCGAACTCGGTGCTGTTCAAAAGTTCATCCGCCCGCACTGCCCCTGGCAAAACGGAAAGGTCGAACGGCTCAACCGCACCCTCGCCACCGAATGGGCCTACCGCCAACCCTTCACCAGCAACGAACAACGCCAAGCAGCCCTTGCACCCTGGCTCGAGTACTACAACACTGAACGACGTCACAGCGCACTCGGCGGCAAACCCCCGATCAGCCGACTGCTACCAACCTGATGGCCGGGTACAGCTAGTCCGGGCCCCGTCGAGGGGCCGGCCCAGCTAGCGTCGACGTTGTCGACGGCCGTCAGCGAGCTGCCGGCATACCGACACGCCTTCGGCGTGACCTCGATCCCCCTGCGGGGGTTTTCCCTTCTGGCGATTCCATCATGACCGGCGCGCGGAACGCCGCCACCCCCACCGCTGCGCGGTCCCGTTCCGGTCCTCACGACCTGGTCGACGCGCTCGCATGCTCGCTTATTTCGCCGACCAGGTCGCTCCGGTCCCCGGGCTTCGGGGGGTTGCACCAACCCGCTTTCCCGCCGGTCAGGATTCCACTCGCCCAGAAGGGCAAAAACAAGGGCGGGGCACCGACCAGCACAACCCGGGCACGGGGCCAAGTCCCCAGGCACCACAAGCCCCAATAGTACCAATACCACCAACGGAGGTAGACATGAGCAGCACGACGAGCGTTGACCACAAGGCCACCCGCGAAGCCATGACCGAGCAGGTCACCGCATTCCTGGCGAACCCCGCCGGGTGGCCCGCTGCGATGGCTGCCCGCGCGCTCCGCCTACGCGCCGGGCATCCGGCCTACTCCCCCAACAACCTTGCGTTGATCGTCAGCCAGCTGTGGGCACGCTTCGAGTCCGAAGGGCTCAGCGAAGAGGACGCATTCACCGCCGCGCTGAACGCCGCCGCCGAGGAAATCGCCCCCCGCTACATCTGGGCAAAGCGCGGATTCACTCCCACCGGCGGCGGGCTGGCCATCTTCTCGCGGCCCCTTACGCTGTGGGTCGACCCGGTGACCGGCAAGAAGGTCGACAAGGACACTGCCGGAGCAGTGCAGCGCACCGTGTTCCGCATCGAGACGACCTATCGCGCGGCTGACGTCGTCGACGCCGCAGGGGAGAGCGGAGCGGTCGCGTTCACCGCCCCCGAGCTGCCCGAAGGCGAGGCCCGCGTCATCTTCGAGCGCCTGGCGCGGTGGATCACTGGTCAAGGGTGGACGGTCGAGCGCAGCGGAGCAGAGATGGCGGAAGGCGGCTACACCTCCCACGCAGCTCGCCGGATCGTTGTGCATGGCGGCCTGACCGAGTGGGCAGCTGTTGAAGTGCTCGCGCACGAGATCGGCCACGCGCTGATGCACGGTAGCGAGGACACCCGTCCCTACGCAGGCGAACACCGGGGCGACATGGAAGCCGAGGCGGAGGCAGTTGCCTACGGTCTGCTTACCGCTTGGGGACAGAGCGAGCGCGCGCGCGGAGCAGCACGCTACGCAGGCGAGTGGACCCGCTCGCCCGAGAGGGTCGCGGCGGCCTACGAGAAGGCGTGCCACGTCATCGACGCCCTCGCAGCCGTCGCCAGCGGCACCGAGAACGTGACCCTCGCCGCCGCCGTGAAGGAACAGAAGCTCCAGGCCAAGGCAGACAACAAGGCCCTCGCGGCAGCGCTGCGCCAAGCCGGACTAGAGCCCAAGGGCGAGGCGTGGAAGCGCGCCAAGGCAGGTGAGCCGACCGACACCATCGCCGCCGAGCTGGCCGCGTAACGGCAACGGAGGGGCGGCCACAGTGCCGCCCCTCCAAGGTGCGAGGGGAGACCCCCTCGCGCTCCCCCGCCCGCGACGGAGACCACATCCGCCGCCCGCGGGCGACCACAACACCCAGCCACACACCAACCCACGAAACCACTAGACCTCTAACACTTCTAACGGTACTATTAGAACCAACAGAACCAACAAGTCAGGAGACTTTCATGAGCTACATCACCCGCACCGGCAACCTCGCAGCCACCCCCGAGCTGCGCACCGGAGACAACGGCCCCTACACCTACGCGCGCGTTCTGGTCACTGACCGCATCCGCCAGGACGACGGCGAGTACCACGACGGCCCCACGGTCGCCTACGACGTAGCCGTAGCCGGCAACCAGGCGGTCAACCTCGTCGACGCAGCGACGCGCTCCGGGAACATCCGCGTGACCTTCACAGGCAGGTACCGGGTCACCGAGCACACCAGCGACCAGGGGACCCGCGTGCAGCACGAAGTACGAGCCGACGACGTCGCGGTCAGCCTCCGAGGCCAGAGCGTCACCGTCGAGCGCGTCAAGACAGCCCAGGCGTAGAGAAACCCGATGGGGGAGGGGCGTGGCGAACCGCCACCCCCGACCCCTATCAGTACTGTTAGCAGCAAAGGAGGCATAAATGACGGCCAAGATCGTTGCCTTGTGTAACCAGAAAGGTGGCGTCGGCAAGACGACCACCGCATTCCACCTCGCCCGCGCAGCTGTCCTCGACGGCAAGCGCGTACTACTCATCGACGCCGACCCCCAAGGGAACCTCACCTCCGTGGCGGCCGCCGAGCCCGTCGACGAGGACCAGGCCGGCCTAGCCGACGTCCTCAGCGACAAGACCAGCGACACGATCCGCGATGTCGCGGTGGCAGGGATCTGGCCGGGCGTCGACCTCATCCCCACAGCCGGCGCAACGCTTGGGGCCGTGCGAGACGAACTGATCATCGCCGGCGCCGGCCGAGAGTTCCGCTTGAAGAAGGCCCTCGCGGCTGTCGTCGACGACTACGACCTGGTGCTGATCGACTGCGCACCCAGCCTCGACCAGCTCGCCATCAACGCTCTGGTCGCGGCACACGGCGCGCTGGTGGTCACGGAGGCGAAACTGTTCGCGGCCAACGGACTCGGCGCGTTGCTGCAGACGATCGCCGCAGTCCGCGACTTCTACAACCCTGCGCTGAAGGTCACCGGAGTCCTGGTCAACCGCCTCGAGGAACGCACCGTTTCGAGCGCGGCATGGCTCGACGAGCTGCGCGAAGCCGCGGCCGGCAACGGACTGACCCTGCTGCCCCCGATCCCCAAGCGCGTAGTGATCGCTGACGCCGCAGAAGCCGCTCGCGGCCTCGACGAGTGGGGCACAGCTGACGCCGCGGCCGTGGGCACCATCTACACCGACCATCTGCACGCCATCGAAGGAGCACTGTCATGACCAAGCGCCCCGCACCGCGCCGATCGAACCTCGCCGGCGCCAGCCCCGTAGCACCTACCACCTCGAGCGAGACCCCAACACCAACCCAGGCGGCGCCGGCCCCGGCGGCCGCGGTCCCGGCTGCGCCAGCCGCTGTGCCTCGAGCGACCACACGCACCACCGCGGCCGGGTCAAAGTACCGACACAAGGTTTCCTTCTACCAGGAACCCGAAGACACCGACCGAGTCCGCGGCGCGATCCTGCACACCATGATCTCCGAGGGGTCACGCACCCTGAGCCAGTTCATCCACCAGGCCGTCATGGCCGAGGTCGAGCGCCTCGAAACCAAGTACAACGCCGGCCAGCCCTTCCCGCCGATCGGCCCGGGCGAGCTGCCCCAAGGCCGGCCGATGGGGGAGTGATGCGAACCGTCCTCGTCGGCTTAGCCCTACTGGCCCTCACCAGCTGCGCGCCGGCGCAGACCCGCGCCGTGCAGGTTGGGGAGAAGGTCTACACCGTCGAGGTGGCCACGACCGAGGACGACCAACGCCAGGGACTCGCCGGCCAGCCCGAGGTCGAACCGGGCACCGGAATGCTGTTCCGGCTGCCCAGCCGATCCACACAGCAAGTCTGGGGAGCCGGAATGCTCGTAGCCGTCGACGTCGTGTGGATCACCGGCGGCCAGGTCGCGGCCGTCGACGTCCTCGAGCCCTGCACCGCCAGGGACCAGAGCACCTGCCCACGACTCACCGCCCCGAGCCCCGTCGACGCCGTGCTAGAGGTGCAGCGGGATAGTCGCCGGCGAAACCGTGACAGTGGAAGACCAGTAGGGTAACATGGGTTACGGGTAACACTGATACCCATGTAACCCAGGACAAGGGAGCGAATCATGGAAACACCGATCGAGCGGGCGAGGGTCGCCGCGGAGCAGCTGGCGGCCGCCGGCCAGGCGGTCACGTCCCGCGCCGTGCGCCAGGCGTCCGGCGTCAAGATGGCGGTGGCGGTCGACGTCGCCCGACAGTGGAACGAAGCCAGGGGCCAGGAAGTCGAGGCCCCGCCCGTTCCCGAGGCCGTGCTGCTGCGCATCGAGGGCGTGTGGCGCGAGGCGTACAGCCTCGCCCAAGACGAGTTTGAGGCAGAGCGCACCGGATGGGCTGCGAAGATCGCGACCGCGGCCCGTGAGCTGGGGGAGGTGACCGCGGACCTCGACGACATGGAAGAGAAGGCCAGGAAGGCCGGCCAGGAGGTCGACGAGGCTCGCACCCGCATTGCGCAGGCCGAGGCCCAGGCAGCGGCGGCCGCCGTCGACGTCGACCGAATCACCGGCGAGTTGCGCGCCGTCCAGGAGCAGGCCGCCACGGAGCGGACCCGAGCAGACCGAGCCGAGGCCAGGGCCGACGCGATCACCGCCGAGGCCGAGCGACTCCGCGCCGAGCTGCACGCCGTCCAGGAGCAGGCCGCCACGGAGCGGACCCGAGCAGACCGAGCCGAGGCCCGGGCCGACGCGATCGCAGTGCCCCGAGGCAAGAGCAGGCCGTGAAGCGCGCGGCCGCGGTGCTGATGCTCGCCCTGCTAGTTGGATGCCAGCCGCAGGGTGAACCGAGCCGCGGCCTGGCGGTCGTCGTCGACGTGATCGACGGAGACACGCTCACGGTGGATACGGCCGAGGGGGAGCGGGTGCGAGTCCGAATGCTCGGCATCGACGCCCCCGAGGAAGCCAAGGACGGTACGCCGGCGGAATGTGGCGCGAGCGAGGCTAAGGAAGCACTAGCGGCCCTCGTCGACGATCGCCAGGTGGGACTGACTGCCGACTCGCGCAGCGATGTCGAGGATCGCTACGGCCGCCGCCTGGCCTACGTCGACGTCGACGGCCTCGACGTCGGAGCCGCGCTGATCCAGGCTGGCTGGGCTGCTGCCTGGCACCCTCGCAGCGCCGTCGAGCCGGAGCGCGGACCGAGCTATCAGAAGGCCCAGAAGAGGGCCCAGGCCGCCGGCAGCGGCCTATGGAGTACCTGCCCCACCGTGGGGCGATAAGAGGGCTGAGATGTGGAGCCACCGAACGAAAAGCCCCCGCCGGAGGCTAGCAGGCGGTGGGGGACAGGCGGAAGGGGGAGGGCTGATCCACTAACGGTCGTTTGAGCTACGCGAGGATCGGCACGAGGCAGTCGATCTCGCCTTCGCGCCGGTAGCTCTCGATCTGGGGGCGCGTGGAGTCATGCTCAGCGTGAGCAAAGAGGACATCGAAGGCTTCACCGATCTGTCCGTACATCGCCGGTGCTTC